>CAXTCH010000347.1:0-4178 GCA_964241945.1 uncultured Mucilaginibacter sp. | reverse complement strand
ACATAAAGCCGATTCAGCTTAATGCGCAGCTGGTGGCACGTTTGGATGTGCTGCTGAATTTTGCTTCTATCTCCATCCGGAATTATTATGCAAAGCCGGAGATCAACGAAGGCCGGGCCATTGATATTAAAGGAGGCCGCCACCCGGTGATTGAAAAAACCTTACCGCCCGGCGAGGAATATATTACCAATGATGTTTTTTTGGATTCGGAGTTGCAGCAAGTGATTATTATTACCGGCCCCAACATGGCAGGTAAATCGGCGCTGCTAAGGCAAACCGGCTTGATTGTGCTGATGGCGCAAATGGGCTGCTATGTGCCAGCAAAAGAAGCAAATATTGGCCTGGTCGACAAGATATTTACTCGGGTGGGGGCATCGGACAACCTTTCCTCCGGTGAATCTACCTTCATGGTGGAAATGAATGAAACGGCCAGCATCCTGAATAACCTGTCAGACCGCAGTTTGATTTTACTGGATGAAATCGGCCGTGGCACATCGACCTATGATGGTATATCCATTGCCTGGGCCATCGCCGAGTACCTGCATAATCATCCGTCGGCCAAAGCCAAAACGCTGTTTGCCACGCATTATCATGAGTTGAATGAGCTGAGCAGTACCTTTAACCGCATTAAAAACTATAATGTAACCGTAAAGGAAGTTGGGCAGCAAATCATTTTTCTGCGCAAGTTGGTACCCGGTGGCAGCGAACATAGCTTTGGCATTCACGTAGCTAAACTGGCGGGCATGCCGCAAAAAGTATTGAGCCGTGCCAATGATATTTTAAAAAAGTTGGAAGCCGAGCGTTCAGGCGGAGAAAATATTAAGGAGAGCATAAAAAAGGTGCAAAAGCAGGCCGTGCAGCTACAAATGTTTTCAATAGATGACCCGGTGCTGGTAAAAATACGTGACACCCTGAATAATCTGGATGTAAACACTCTTACCCCGATAGAAGCGTTGATGAAGCTGGATGAAATTCAGCGGCTGATTAAATCTTAATTCTTGAGCCCTTGATAAAGTACAAGGCGTTCGTTTAGTTTGTGAAATAAACTGTCATCCATGTCTGCAAAACAGCTGATAGATTACCTGAATATTTTCGAGCCGGTTCCCGTTGCCGACGAAGCAGTTGTTTTACAAGCTTTTTCCCTGCAAACTTTTAACGAAAGCGACGTACTAAGCGAAGCACAAACCGTAAACCGCAATTTGTATTTTGTAGTGGATGGCGTGTTAAAGATTGTTCAATATACCGGCGACGGGAAGCCTGTGGTGTATTATCTGGTCAAAGAAAATCATTTCTGCTCCATATTAGACAGCTTTACCCACCAGACCCCAGCTGTTGAAGAAATACAGGCCGCCTGCCCTGTTACCGTGCTGGCCATCTCCAGGCCGCAACTTTTAAAATTATATCAGCAATTGCCTCACCTCGAGCCGCTCATAAGCCACATCACGCAAAACACACTGCTCGAAAAAATCAAGCTGCGCAATTCATACCTGGGCAAAAACGCAGCAGCCCGTTATCAGCACTTTATCGAAAAGCAGGGCGACCTGATGTTGCGTGTCCCGTTAAATGATATTGCCTCTTATCTGGGCATCACCCAGCAATCGCTTAGCCGCATCCGTCGGCAACAATCCTGATTCAATTTTACCATTTGGTAAATGCAGGTCAAGCTGCCTTGCCGACTTTTGCAGCAACAAAAAGAAATTAATCATGAGTTTACAACAAAAGAAAGTAGTGGTATTGGGCGGCACTTCGGGTATCGGCCTGGCAGTTGCCGAAGCGGCGGTTAACGCAGGGGCTGAAGTAATAGTAGCTTCCAGCAACGCACAAAGGGTAACGGATGCCGTAAATTTATTGCGCGGCACTGCAAAAGGATATCCGGTTGACTTAACAAATGAAGCAGAGGTGGCAAAAATGTTCATCGAAATAGGCCCGTTTGATCATTTGGTATATACAGCAGGCGAATCATTGGTGCTCAGTCCGATTAGCGAAATGAGCTTGGCCACACTCAAAAAGTTTTTTGAACTGCGTTATTTTGGCGCAGTAACAGCTGTTAAAGAAGCGGTTAAGTACCTTACACAAGCAGGCTCTATTGTATTTACCACCGGAATTGTTGCTGCAAGGCCGCAGCCGGGCTGGTCTGCCGGTGCCAGTATTTGCAGTGCTATGGAAGGTTTGACACGGGCGCTTGCCGTAGAGTTGGCGCCGGTGAGGGTAAACGCAGTTTCGCCGGGCATCGTTAAAACCAATTTATGGTCAAACATGAGTGAAACTGAACGTGCTGCGTTGTACGATAGCGTAGGTAAATCACTGCCGGTGGGCCGTGTGGGCGAGGCTGCAGACATAGCTCAAACGTATTTGTATCTGATGAATGAAGGTTTCAGCACCGGGCAGGTGCTCACCGTAGATGGCGGTGCGGTACTGGTATAAATTGCACAAGAGAGGGCACACTCTAATTGACCCGAGATAAAACGTCTGTACAGCAAACATTTTTCACAATTTCATGCAAGCTATTTAAAATGTTATAAATTTGGAGCGCGTTGCAGCAGAATGCTGTACCGCTCCAATTATTACCACGTTAGCTTAATTATGAAAATTTTTTTATTGGCCGTATTCGTTTCCCTTTGTGCTGCGTCGGGCTTAAAAGCGCAAATGCCTGCGCTGGAAAGGGTAGAGCCCATGTTTTGGTGGACGGGCATGAGTAATCCTAACCTGCAGTTGCTGGTTCATGGCAACCACATTGGCGAGCGCCAGGCGCAGTTGAACTATGCAGGCGTAAAGTTGAAAGCCGTACATAAGGTAGAAAACACAAATTATTTATTTCTCGATCTGCAAATTTCTTCAACCGCACGTCCGGGAACGTTCCCGATAAAATTTAGCAAAGCCGGCGAAAAAGATATCATTTATACTTATGCACTTAAAACACGCGACCGTTCGGCCAACCGGGCGCAGGGTGTAACCGATAAAGATTTAATCTATCTGTTGATGCCTGATCGCTTCTCGAACGGTGATACAAAAAACGACGTCGTATCTGGTATGCGGGAAACCGGTTTGCACCGTGATTCAATGTTCAGCCGGCATGGAGGAGATATCCGCGGATTAATGAACCACCTGGACTACCTGAAAGATTTGGGAGTTACCGCAGTGTGGATGACCCCCGAAATTGAAAATGACGAGCCGCATGCTTCCTACCACGGCTATGCCGTTACGGATTATTACAAAATAGATCCCCGTTACGGCACCAACGAACTTTACAAAGCCTACGTAGCCAAATGCCATGCCATGGGCTTGAAGGTAATTAAAGATTTGGTACACAACCATATCGGTACAGAAAGCTTCCTGATACAGGATATGCCCATGAAAAGCTGGGTGCACCAATGGCCAAAATACACCAACTCCAACTTTCGCGATATGGCAGTGGAAGACCCGCATGCTTCGGCTGTTGACCGCAAAGTAATGCTGGACGGCTGGTTCGACCACCGTATGGCTGACCTGAACGAGAATAACCCTTATGTACAGAATTATTTAACTCAAAACCACATATGGTGGGTGGAGTATGCTGGCATTGACGGTTTTCGCCTGGATACGTATCCTTACAACGATGCTGCTTATATGGCCGATTGGGCGCAAAAAGTAAAAGCCGAATTTCCGCGTTTTTCTATTTATGGCGAAACGCTGGTATGGTCGGCCGCTAACCAAGCATTCTTTACACAAGGCAACACCGTAAACCGGGGTTTTGACACCCATTTGCCGGGCGTAACAGACGGTGTAGTTAAAGAGGCAATTTACGACGCGCTCAACGGTAAACCGGGCTGGACTGATGGGGTTAACCGCTTGTATTCGGTACTGGCACAAGACTTTTTATATCAGGATGCCACCCGCAATGTAATTTTCTTAGACAATCATGATATGAGCCGCTTTCTTTCTGTGGTAGGCGAGAATATCGATAAATTTAAATCGGGTATGGCCATGTTGATGACGCTGCGGGGCATTCCGCAGATGTATTACGGCGACGAAATCCTGATGAAAAATTTCTCCAACCCCGACGGCTTGGTACGCGAAGATTTTCCGGGTGGCTGGGAAGGCGATAAAACCAACAAGTTTAAAGCGTCAGGGCGTACCGATAAAGAAAACGATGCCTTTAATTACATCCGCAAGCTGGCCAACTACCGTAAGGCCACTAC
>CAXTCH010000346.1:0-4186 GCA_964241945.1 uncultured Mucilaginibacter sp. | reverse complement strand
ACCACATCATCGGTAAGCGCATGCCCGGTACAGGTAAGCACCCAGCCTTGGGCGATATCATCCTCTGTTAATACTTCATTCTTTACCATTTCTACTTTACCACTGGTACACAAGGCCGTGCAGGCCGAGCATACGCCGCTGCGGCAGCTAAAGGGTAAGCGCACCTTATTTTGCAGGGCCGCCTGCAGTATGGATTGATTTTCGCCCTCCATCAAATCGTGCCACTCGCCTTTAAAATAAATGCGCAGCTTTCGGGGCGGAAAGTTAGTAATCGGGCTGATTACCGGTACAGTTTCCAGCACAAAGGTTTCACGGTGGATATGTGCCGGTTTTACGTCCAGAAACAGCAGTGTAAGCCGCACCATGCGCATGTAAGTAAAAGGTCCGCATAAATAAAATTCGCTGTTGTGCAAGTCGTCAGCAGCCGGAACCAGTTCCTTGATTAAATGCTCAACGCCGAAATTATTCAGGCGCTTGCTTTGACTACTGACAAAGTAACGAATGGAAAACCGGTCGGGATGCCGGTTGACCAGTTCTTCCAATTGTTGTTTAAAAATGATATCCTTTTCCTGCTGACTGCTGTACACCAGTGTAATATGGCTGCTTTCCCTACGGTGCAATAAATACTTAAGATGCGAATACACCGGCGCTATGCCCCCGCCGGCAGCAAAGTAGATTAAATGCGGAGCCGTTGCTGCTGACTCTGTTAATGTAAACTTGCCGGCAGGCGGTATAGCCTGCCATACATCGCCAGGCTTAGCGTGCGTCAGCAAAAAGCGCGATATCTCGCCGTTTTCTACCCGCTTTACGGTAATCGCCAGTAAAGCTTCGTCGGGTGATGAACTTAAAGAATACGAACGCCTGATTTCTTCCTGATGATGCGTAAATACGATGGTAATAAACTGCCCGGCCTGGTAACTCACTTTTTTACCTGATATTTCGCTCAGATAAAAAGTAGCGGTATCGTGGGTTTCCCAGGCAATTTGCTCTACACGCAGTTGAAGATACTCCGCCATTTAAACTAACATCATTAAAAGTGTATTACATTAAGCAACAGCGAAGCATCTGTACGCGTAATTTCTACTTTACAGTTTCTTCGCTATTGCTCAGAATAACAAGAACAAAATAAACTTAATTTACCAGCACCAGTTTACCGAACTGTGCAGAGTTACCCATCTTATCTACAGCCTGCTGTGCCTGCGCCATCGGGAACACCTGGTCAATTACCGGTACAATTTTATGGTCATTCACCAGGTCAATCATGTCCCTGAACTCTTCCTCGGTGCCCATTGTAGTACCAAGTATCTGAATTTGTTTCCAGAAGATGATGCGCCCGTTCAGCTCAGGAATATTGCCGGCCGTGCCGCCAAAAAACACAATACGCGCACCGGGATTGCAGATATCCAGCAACTTGCCAAAATCAGGACCTAAGGCGCTGTCAATAACAATATCAAACCCGCCGGCTAACTCCTTAAGTTGATCGGCCCAGTTAGGATCTTTATAAATAACGCCACCTATGGCGCCCATTTGCCTGGCTTTCTCAATTTTATCTGCTGTGCCCGAGGTCACATATACTTCGCAGCCTACCGCAACCGCCCACTGCAGGGTAAAGCTGCCGGTACCCGACCCCACGCCAACAATCAGCACTTTATCGCCTTTTTTAGCATGAGCTTTGGTAAACAGTGCCCGATAAGAAGTTAAACCGGCCAGTGGTAAGGCAGCTGCCTGTTCCCAGCTTAAATGCGGTGGCTTATCTGCTAAGTATTCGGTTTTTACTTTTACATATTCGGCCAGGGTGCCGTCTTCAGGCAAACCCATAATTTTAAAGTCTTTACCCTGATAATCGGGATGATTACCCCAGTCGTGACTTGGATTTATGATAACTTCCTTGTTCAACCAGGCTTTGCCTTCTTCATCGGCAGCCTCGGTTATTACGCCCGAACCGTCGGAACCTAAAATAGACGGATATTTAATACCGGCATACTGGCCGATGGTAATCCAGTAATCGCGGCGGTTAAGCGCGGCGGCTTTTATTTGCACCAGTACTTCTCCGGGGCCCAAAGTGGGTTTATTTACTTCCTGTATAGCCAAAGGCTGATCTTTACCTGATAATACGACTGCTTTCATGTATTTCGTTTTATAAGTAAGTAACAATTCCCCGTCACAATGGTGTGCATAATTTGTGTCACAACCATCAGGCAAACTTAAATATCAAAAATAAAGGCGGCAGAATAAGAGTTCTGCCGCCTTCGGGTATAGTAAAGCCGTTAATAATTAAGCAGTCGCTTTGCTGTATAATTCACTCACGTGATTCCAGTTAATTACATTCCAGATAGCGGCCAGGTAATCGGGACGACGGTTTTGATATTTCAGATAATAGGCATGTTCCCAAACATCGATACCTAAAATCGGGGTACCTTTTACGGCAATTTCAGGCAAATCCATCAACGGGTTATCCTGGTTAGGCGTAGAAGTTACAGCCAGTTTTTTATCAGGTGTAACCACCAGCCAGGCCCAACCTGAACCAAAACGGGTAGCACCAGCTTCGCTCAGCTTTGTCTTCATTTCGGCAAATGAACCGAAGGTGCTGTTAATCGCTTGTGACAGCGCACCGGCAGGCTCGCCGCCGCCATTAGGAGATAAAAGGGTCCAGAACAGCGTGTGATTATAGTGACCGCCACCGTTGTTACGTACAGCAGGCGGGTATTTTGAAATATGAGTAACAATAGCCTCAATGCTTTCATTTGCTTCAGGCTTGCCTTCCAGCGCCTTGTTCAAATTGGTTACATAAGCCTGGTGGTGCTTGCCATGGTGAATTTCCATGGTGGCTTTATCAATGTGCGGTTCAAGAGCGTCCGTAGCATACGGTAACGCCGGTAGTGTAAATGCCATAAGAACTATTTTTTAAAGGTTAATAGATATGTATTGCTGCAAATATAAAGTCCCCAACCTTTATTTTGTTCAACTGATTGTTAAGTTTTGAAACGTTTGGCTTTAAAAAAGTCTTTTACCAGCTGCGCGCACTCATTTTCGCGGATGCCGCCGGTAATCACCGTCTTCGGGTGCGTAACTTTCTGATTCAGCCGCCCGAAACCCATGCGGGTGTCATAAGCGCCAAATACAATGCGTCCCACCTGAAACCAATACGAAGCGCCGGCACACATTACGCAGGGCTCCAGGGTAACATACAGTATACAATCTTTTAAATATTTACCACCCACATAATTGGCTGCTGCGGTAAAAGCCTGCATTTCGGCATGGGCCGATACATCATTAAGGCGCTCGGTGAGGTTATGGCCCCGGCCGATAATCTGGCCTTTGCATACTATTACCGCCCCGATAGGTATTTCGTCCTCCGCTAAAGCCAGTTTGGCTTCGCGCAGGGCTTCATTCATAAAAAAATCATCGGGCGATATGGTTGGTTCTTCGTCGCCGAAGGTAATGTATCTCATTTTACTACTCCTTGAACACTTTATTCAGGTGCTTTTCGGTAAAAACAATGAGGAATACCGGTGCACTTATGCCGGCAAATATAGTGAGTAGCACTGTGGAGTTTTTATTGAGCGCATGAAATTGCTGTAATATTACTGCGACGCTCACACCTGCCAGAATATAAATGAAACCTAACCGCATCATTAGCTTACCGGAATATACCTGCGCCGCCTTCCATTTGGCCGGGTGATCCATCACCGAAGGCATTCGGTAGCCGTAAAAAGAGTTCGGCTTTTTGGGCGGGAAAGTCCTTTGTATCCAGCCGATAATCAAAAATAGTAATCCAATAAATTGCGGGCCGATAATCCAGTATTCCATAAGTAATGCAGTTATAGCAGTTTACTGCCGTTGGGTACAGGTCTTTCTAAAGTGGTCAGTACAATGTCGCCGTTTTCATCGGTAAAGCCGGTCACCAAAAATTCCGACATAAACTTACCGATTTGCTTTTTCGGAAAATTAACAACACCTACAATCTGCCGCCCTGTTAATTCTTCTTTTGTATAGTGTTTGGTAATCTGCGCGCTCGACCAGCGGATACCGTACCCACCAAAATCTACCTGCAGCTTATATGCCGGCTTGCGGGCTTCCGGAAAGTCGAGTACCTGCAGTATGGTGCCGGCGCGTAGTTCAACTTGTTCAAAATCGGCCCAGGTAATGGTTTGCATATAATTAGGTAAAGGGAAGAGTGAATTAC
>CAXTCH010000345.1:0-4213 GCA_964241945.1 uncultured Mucilaginibacter sp. | reverse complement strand
CTTCACTTTCTGCCGGACGCGTACAATCGGTAGCCGTGCGCTTGATTGTGGATCGTGAGCGCGAAATCAATAAATTTAATGCCGAGGCTTCATTTAGAGTGATTGCCCATTTTGGCAAAGGCAAGCAACAGTTTGATACTGAATTGCCTGAGCGTTTTAGTCGACAGGAAGATGCAGAGAAGTTTTTGCAGGATTGTATTGCTGCTATCTATGAGGTAAAGTCATTAGAAACCCGCCCTGCCAAACGCTCGCCCGCTGCTCCTTTCACTACTTCAACGCTACAACAGGAAGCGAGCCGCAAACTGGGTTTCTCCGTTTCACGTACCATGTCAGTAGCTCAAAAGCTATATGAGTCTGGTAAAATTACCTACATGCGTACTGATAGTGTTAATTTATCTGAATTAGCTCTAAATACTGCAGCTCAGGAAATTATAACTGCTTTTGGTCCGCAGTATCACCAGCAACGAAAGTATAAAACCAAATCGGCCAGCGCCCAAGAAGCGCACGAAGCCATCCGCCCTACTTACTTCAGTCAGCATACCGTAGATGGTGATAATGCTGAAAAGCGTTTGTATGAGTTGATTTGGAAACGTGCTATTGCCTCACAGATGAGCGAAGCACAATTTGAAAAGACTACGGCTAAAATCAGTATCTCTACCCGTAATGAGCAGTTGGTGGCCAACGGTGAAGTCATGAAGTTTGACGGCTTTTTGAAAGTTTACCTTGAATCGGTAGATGACGAAGAAGACGGTAAGCAAGAAGATCAGGAAAGTATGCTGCCACCACTTGCTAAAGGCCAGCAGCTCGATTTTCAACATATGACGGCTACCGAACGCTTCTCGCGCCCGGCACCCCGCTATACGGAAGCAAGTTTGGTTAAAAAGCTGGAAGAGTTGGGTATCGGCCGCCCTTCTACTTATGCCCCTACTATTTCAACCATACAAAACCGCGGTTATGTAGTGAAGGAAGACCGCGAGGGCAAAACCCGCAATTACCGGCTGATGACCTTAAAATCGGGTCAGATTGAGAAAGAGCAAAAGGCTGAAAACACCGGCGCTGAAAAAGGAAAGCTGTTCCCTACCGATATAGGCGCTGTGGTGAACGATTTTTTAGTTCAGCATTTTGAAGGTATAGTAGATTACCATTTTACGGCCAATGTAGAGAAGCAGTTTGATGAAATTGCCCAAGGATTAAAAGAATGGACCGACATGATCCGTAAGTTTTACGATCCGTTTCATAAAGAAGTAGAAAGCACCATTCAAACCGCCGATAAGGCACGCGGTGAGCGCGAATTAGGTGCGCATCCGGAAAACGGAAAGAAGATATCCGTGCGCATTGGCCGCTATGGCCCGTTTGTGCAGGTAGGCAGTGAGAACGACGGTGAAGAAAAGCCCTTATATGCAAGTTTGCGCACCGGCCAGATGCTGGAAACCATTACGCTGGAAGAAGCTTTGGAGCTTTTTAAACTGCCCAAACAAGTAGGCGTATATGAAGATAAGCCCATGAAAGTGGCGGTAGGCCGGTTTGGGCCTTACATCAGCCATAACAGTGCTTTTTACTCTTTGCCTAAGGGTGTTGACCCGCTGGATGTAACCGAGCAGCAGGCTATTGACATCATTTTAGATAAGCGCAAGCGCGATTCGGAGCGGGTAATCAAAACCTTTGCTGAGAATGCAGATGTAAAAATTTTAAACGGGCGCTGGGGTCCTTATATTGAATACGGCAAGCAGAACGTTAAAATACCTAAAGGAAAAGATCCGCAGAGCCTGACCTTGGAAGAATGCAAAGCTTTAGCCGGCAATACGGAAGCCGCGCCTAAAATGGCCGCTTCAAAAAAACCATCGGCTACCAAGGCGGTGGCTAAAAAAGCGCCGGCTAAGCCAGCAGCGAAAAAGGTAACCAAAAAGAAATAAATCGGCGATATACCGCCCGTTAAACTATGATTAAAGATTTGCCCGAAAATATAGTAAAGGATATAGCTATTGCTGTAGCGCTGGAAAAGGAAAACGCTGAAAGCAAAGTATGGTATGTATACTTGATCAATTTGAAAAATGAGCCGATTGAAAACGTACTGATTACTTCGAAAGGTTATGGCGAGAAAGACGGCGAGCAGGTTAAAACCTCCACGCTCAGGCACATGATTCCAGCCGTAGAAAGTAAAGCCTCTGCCTTGATAGAGCCGATTGATGAACAAACTTTTGGCCTGAATAATGAGTACTGGTTGAGCTATTACATCGGCAAAAACATTTATGATAAAAAGTTCATCTTTCTGCCTGAAAGCATTGTTGAATCCAATTTTATACGCCTCCCGGTATTAAATAAGCCGGGCGTGATGATTAAATAAGCTATCCACCATCTGTAAATAAAAAGCCATCTCATTTGCAAATGAGATGGCTTTTTATTTACAGCTTTTCGAATCGAACTACTTAGCCTTAAACAAACCATATTTTAAAATACACCAAATAGCCTGGAAGCCGTCCTTCCATCCTATCTTTTTGCCTTCCTCATAGGTTCGGCCGTAATAGGATATGCCCACTTCATAGATGCGCAATCGCGCCACGCGAGATATTTTGATAGTCACTTCCGGCTCAAAACCAAAGCGCTGTTCGCGCAGCGTTATCTCCTGAATCATGCGGGTATTGAATAATTTATAACAGGTTTCCATATCAGTAAGGTTCAGGTTAGAAAACATATTCGACAAAAAGGTAAGCCAGCGGTTACCGATGGTATGCCAGAAAAATAAAATACGGTGGGGATTGCTGCCCATAAAACGCGACCCGTATACCACGTCGGCAAAACCGTTGCAAACCGGCTTTAATAAATCATTATATTCCTCAGGGTCATATTCCAAATCTGCATCCTGAATAATCAGATATTCGCCGGTTGCTTTCGCAATACCGGTGTGAAGCGCTGCTCCCTTGCCCTTGTTTTGCTCATGTTTGTAATACTGGATGTTCAGTTCAGGATTGGCAGATTGATAATTAAGTATGGCTTGTTCAGTGTCGTCTTTTGAGCAATCGTTTACAATAATTATTTCTTTATCCATCCCATACAACAATTCCACTTTCTTGATTTTATTTAAAATCAAGTGAATAGTTTTACCTTCATTGTAAGCAGGAATTATAATAGACAGCTTGCTGATCTTCATAAATGTAACGCCAACGAGTATTTTAACAGCAGTCCGGCGATTAAACCGCCAGAATACGTAAAAACATCAAAAATAGTATTATTGTGTAAGTCGGCAGATAAAAATCAGCTTAGATTTTTTCCACATTCATTAGAGTTACCAACGCTTTTGCTGCACAAACAAATTTTTTGTAATACTTTTACGGGGATTTTGGTAAACCATGCTCGAGAATATTAACTTAAATAACGTGATGGTGCTGGATATAGAGACTGTTCCTCAATACAGCAGCTATGACCAGTTATCGCCGTTAATGCAAAAGCTTTGGGCCGATAAAACCAAAAAGCAACGAGTCGACGACGAAACCCCGGAGGAATTTTACCGCTGTGCAGGCATTCAGGCTGAGTTTGGTAAAATCATTTGTATATCTGCCGGTATATTTACCAACGGAAAGGGGTTCAGGCTCACGTCTTTTGCTTCGCATGATGAAGCCTCTATGCTACAGAAGTTTGCCGACATGCTGTTGAAATGCCCGGCGAGCCTGGTTCTGTGCGGACATAACGCTAAAGAATTTGACTTCCCCTACATATGCCGACGTATGCTGGTTAACGGTATCAAGCTGCCGCCCCAACTGGATATCTGCGGCAAAAAGCCATGGGAGGTAAGTCATCTGGATACCATGGAGTTATGGAAATGCGGCGATTTTAAAAATTACACCTCACTTAATTTGCTGGCAGCCATATTCGGCATTCCTACACCTAAGGATGATATTGACGGAAGTATGGTAGCCGAAGTTTACTGGGTACAAAACGACCTGAACAGAATTTGTACCTATTGCCAAAAAGACGTAATCACCACCGCCCAAGTGCTTAAACGCTTTCGGGGTGAAGACTTATTGCAGGAAGAAGCCATTAACATCGTGAAATCCTGATGCTGCAGGTTACAAATCTGAATGTCAGCTTTGTTAATGATAAAATCATCTACCCGGCGGTAAAAAACATTTCTTTCACTGTTAATAAGGGGCAAACGTTAGGCATTGTGGGCGAATCCGGGTCAGGCAAATCCGTAACCTCGCTGGCGCTGATGCGC
>CAXTCH010000344.1:0-4239 GCA_964241945.1 uncultured Mucilaginibacter sp. | reverse complement strand
AGGTGTTCGCCTCGTCCCTCGGCTCACGTGTTTTCTGTTACCCGCAACGGATCTGACTGCCTATGACGTTGCCGGTGAAAAAGTAAAAAGAAGCCCGCCGGTTAGCAGCTTGACAATTGGCGTTACCCCAATTTTCAGATGATGTTAGCATTATAGGGATTTGAGCACTTTGTTCATGTCCATAAGCAGCAGCTCACCGGGAAGCATTGCACCCCTGGCTTACCTGCCAAGCCATCAATTGCACCAGGCTGTATCATCTGAAAGCCATATAAGCCTATGTCATTAAACAAATTAGTGGTAGGCGGGTTAATGCAATAATCTACACCACTTTTCTTCCGCTACCCGCTTATATGATAATCACCGCAGCCTGAAAAGCTGTTTTAACAGCTTACGCTCATGGCTATGTATGATGATGAAGTGCCCGCTCAGCCGGCGCTCGACCCGCAATCAATTACCGAACTATTTATGCGCTATATTTCGGATGTTTACCATCTAAAGGTTTATCTGTCTGGATACCTGCCCTGGATGGTCAGCCAGGCCTCCAGTGCAAGGCTGCGGATCTCGCTGCTCAACACGAGCAGCGAGATCAGGGCTGAGATGCTCCGGCTGGAGTTTATCTGCAAAATGCTGGACTGCACCATTCACCCGGTAGACGAGGCCACCAATGTGCACATTCATACCGAGGACATGCTTAAGGCGCAGCTGCAGGGACTAAACACCGGGCAGACTGACTTCACGCTGATTGCCCATATGGTGTTTCTGGAAAACATGGAGGCGGTCTCGTTTCGGCTATTGAGCAAGTTATCCAGGAAGCTCAAGAACAAAGCAGTGCTTGACCTGCTGGGCGCTAACCTTCGCCAGTCTAAAACGAACCGGAACGGGCTGGATGAACTGGTGGACAGCTATTTGGCTCCGGCTGCCTGAGGAAGGTTAGCACGAAACCAAAAGAGCCATCCCTTGCGGACGGCTCTTTCTTAAACCTTATCTTATCACATGAAAAAAATATTACTGCGCCAGTATACGAAAGCAGGCGACCATTGGTTACCCATAAAAATGCCGCCTGAATATAAAGGCGGCATTTAGAAAAACCCTGAATGTTCCTAATCCAAAGTATAAAGAACGGAAAACTTAAAACTCCTTTATATAGTACATCCAGTACTGCAATAAGTTTCATTCTGGTTAAGGCGTATACTCCGGCAGCACCTGGCCGCCCGGCCAGCCATGCTCCAGCGATTCAACGGGCAAGGTACTGGTCGGCTTCATTTTACCTTGTTCAAAGAGCGTTATCAGCTCTCTAAACTCTCGCCTGATCAGCCCTTCCTTATGCTGCTCCACCAGGTCGATAAACATAACCTTACCATGGAAATTCAGCCAGCGCTGCACTACCATAAACATGCGGCCGTCTACCGCCTGCCACCAGCTGTAGAGCCGGAACAAGGCCTGGTAATTGGTTTGGGGATGCTTATTATTTGCGGGCATATTATTTCATGGCCTCCTCATAGGCCTTCTATATAACGTCGAACATGGCCCGGTTACCGGTAGGCTTATCAAGATGACAGTAAACAATCTTTAACCGGTACGCTTCTGTGATTTCCTGGACTGAGGCATCCTGCGGCACGTCCAATATCCGCTACGAGCTGCCTATGACATTATTAAAGCGTAGCAATGACCTGCTATGGCAATGGATGTTGAACACTTATGTTGGCCCCGGGCGCATACGGGTCGGGCTGCCTTTGGGTACACCCTTAGCCCACCGCACCGGAACCTCGGGCACCAATGACAAGGGCCTATCGCCGGGCACCAATGACATCGGTATCATCGCGCTGCCCGACGGCCGGCACCTGGCCATTGCCGTAATGCTCACGGACTCTTATGCCAATGAAGCCACGCGCGATAGGGTAATTGCCGGCATTGCCAAAGCGGCCTATCAGGAGTTTGGCCACTAATCAGCGCAAACTATCTGTCATGGCTTGTATTCAGGTCTTGGCTTAGGCTTTCGAGATACTGTGTCCATGATCGTACATTAGGGAATGATGGCAGCTTTGATGGCGCAAAATTTCTGAGTGCTGTTTGCCCGGCCGCGTGTTTACAACCAAAACGAAGCACTTGGTAAGGCTGAGGTACTTTAACGTTCATCATGTTGGAGGGGTTTATTATGCTAATCGCTGATAGCCAACAGATGTGGACGATATGTGGCATTTGAAGATTCCTTTTGCCAACATTGTGACCTTGGTATGCCGAAGGTCAAGCCGCTGTCCAGGCACACAACCATTGTAGTCGTCTCGTTGAGAGATTTGACCCTCACGATCTTGTCATTAGCATACTGCTTTTTACCAAAAGAATTGTTCTCAACGAAGCTAATCACTGTGCAGGGGGACAGAAAGTGGTCAACGGCTGCGGAAGTTGGGCTCTGCAAATAAGTCCATGTCCGTGCGCTAGGCAGCCATACTCTTGTCATACTTTATTCGGTTCCGAAAGCCAGCCCAAATGGGTATACTTAAACGAATCTGGATATTTGAGCCCATAGCCCAGCATCCGGTCAAAAGCCGAGTATGCAAACAGCACCAATCCAGCTGCTAAGATAACTTCGTGATGGGTAAAGTGCCCAGCAAAAATCAGCGCTAACGCCAAGCCTTTATGGTGAAGTAAGTTATATATAAAAGCGCCCATCTTGGTGCCCACCAAGTAACCCAGCATACTGATGTCGGGCGTGAAGAACAAGAAGAACCAAGTTCACAAAGGCAAATTTAAAATGTGTTGTGCAAGAAAAAAGAGGGCTACACCGCTCATAACCGCTTGTTCCAGCCGCAGCAGGATGTTCATGCTATTTTTCATTTTTGATGGTTTTATTGGGGAAAGGTGAGCAGCAAAACGAATCATCCGGCTTGACAAAAATCAAGAAAGCATCTTGCGGCGGATGCGGCTGAAAGTTTCGGGCGTCATTCCCAGCATGGAAGCGAGGTACTGCAAGGGCACCTGGGTAAACAGTTCGCACTGCTGTTCAAATAAAAGTTGGTAGCGCTCTTTGGCAGAAAGGGAGATCAGGTTGAACACCCGATTTTCAAGGGTGACGAAACATCTGCTGATAAATAGCTTTTCCAGTTCGTTCCATTTAGGAATTAACTGCGCCAAGCGCTGGTAGTCGGCATAGCTGATGGTGTAGAGATGCCCGTTAGTTAAAGCCTGCAAGTTCCACCGGGCAGGCTGACGGAAGAAGAAACCCGAGACATCGGTCAGAAAATAATTCGGTGTTGCGATCCACTGAGTAACTTCCCGGTCCGGCAAGGTGGTAAAAATCCTGAATAAACCTCGATCAATGAAACTGAGCTGGTTGCAGTACCGGCCCGCAGTGAGCAGCCTATCATTCTTAGCTACCGGTTCAGGCTTGAACAGGGCGGCAATCTTTTCGCCGTCGCTGATGCTTACGCTAAAGTAATGATGAATAAAATCAACAAGCCCGGTCCACATCACCAATAATAATATATTTAGCTCACCTTTAAAGATAAGAGTGTTGTATTGCCGGCATTTATTAACACAAGTTGTTATCCATCCAGATAAAATAACTCCACTCAACCATTCATCATATAATATCGCTTGTTGGCCGATGCCAAATAAATGGGCAGACAGCGGCCCTGAGTATTATAAATGATCGCCGACAGCGCTATATGCTTTAGCGGCAGCAGGGTCTGTATTGGTATAGTTGGCAGACAATTTCTTTAAAATCAAGAAAACATCAATGATTTATCTTGATACTGTTTAAACAAAGGCTGAAACAAGATTATCCGCTTTTGAATGTGCATATATGAGTCTGCTACAATCGCCAAAACAAGTATTCAGCCCCGGCTATCCTAGTCTCCTGACGTATAAAGGGATTTCACTCAATGATAAAAATACTGACTAAAGAATGTAATCTTCTTTAAGTTCGGACTGGCGTTTTATAGAATTATCTGGTTAAGCAATGATTATTATTTTTGGAACTGTAGAGATATTGAAAACGCAATAGAGTTTTCCATGCCTCTACACTTAGCCGCCTATACAGGTCTATCATGATATTCTAAAAAATCTCTGCACAATCAATACGAGGAGACTTTACGGTTTTGATAATGCAGTGAAAGTAATAAAGTGCCCATCAAGAAAAGCTGTCTTATTGGCGATTCCTTGCACTCCTTTTAGGCAGTAATAGGTTAAAGGCTGAAGAGATACACACAAAGCAGCAACCCGATTGTACTAAGGAGCAAA
>CAXTCH010000343.1:2571-4259 GCA_964241945.1 uncultured Mucilaginibacter sp. | reverse complement strand
ATGTTAAGCTGACGAGAGAGGAAATGATGGCAAATACGACAAATGCAGTAATCGTCATGTAAATCAGCTTCTTGGCTGCGCTGATGGTATTGTTTAACGAAATGGCACCCACGAACCGGCCAATCATGGCGCCGCCCCAATATAAAGCCAGGTAATTTTTACTCACCGACTCGCTGAAACCGGCAATATTGTGCTGACCTAAAAAGTTGATGATAAAGCTGCCTACGGCTACCTCGCCGCCTACGTAAAAGAAAATGCCCAACACCCCTAATTTAAGATTCATGAACTGCAATGCGCCCAAACCTTTACGCTCAATCTCATCAGAAGTAAACTGCGGCAGTTTAACAAAAGAGATAATTACGCCCAACAGAATAAACAGGGCTGCGAACACCAGGTAAGGTATTTTGGTAGACTCCGCTGAAATCTGACCGTTGTTGGAAAAGAATTCGAGGATTAAAAAACCGCCCAGTACCGGGGCGATAGTGGTACCTAATGAGTTGAAAGCCTGGGTAAGGTTTAAGCGGCTCGAGGCGCTCTCTTCAGGGCCTAACAGCGATACATACGCATTGGCCGAAATTTGCAGCAGCGTAAAACCTAAACCCAAAATAAACAGTGCACCCAAAAATAATCCGTATGAAGCTGAAGAAGCGGCCGGATAAAAGGTAGCACAACCGATGGCCGATATTAACAGACCCAACAGTATGCCTTTTTTGTACCCTATTTTATTGATCGGGTCGCCGCTGTAATATGAAATGGTAAAATAAATTACCGAGCCGATAAAGTAAGCTCCAAAAAAGCAAAACTGAATCAGCATGGATTCAAAATACGTGAGGCTGAACAGCTTTTTAAGGTAAGGAATAAGCACGTCATTCATGCTTGTAATAAATCCCCACATAAAAAACAGCGAAGTCAGGGTTACTAAAGGTAAAGCATAGCTGTTACTCTTGTTATTATCAGAACTCATAAAAGGTGGTGTATAATTGATTTATAATAAAAGCTGATTTATCAGATTTGACAAAAGAACCGGGCTGCAACTTACATATTTTTTCCAGACCTTGTATAACACTGTTTACGTTGCAGCCGAAAACATACTACGGCTCAGGAACCAATACAGGAGTATTCACTGCTCTGCCCACGTTATGGCCTATCGTAGCAAAAAACAAAATAAAGGCGTAAATGGGCAACAAGATAAGATAAGCTGTACGTGCCGAAGAAAGATCGACCAGATACCCGTACAATAACGGGATCAATGCGCCGCCTGCAATACCCATTACCAGCAGCGAGCCGCCCACTTTGGTAAATTTACCCAAACCGGCTAAAGCCAACGGCCAGATAGCCGGCCACATAAGCGCATTGGCCAAACCTAATAAAGCGATAAACAGCACTGATGTGTACCCTGTAGTACTGATGGCAATAGCCGAAAATACCAGTCCCAATATAGCCGAAATGACCAGGGCCTTTTGTTGTTTAATATATTTAGGGATGGCCACAATACCGACAACATAACCCACAAGCATGGCTATCAGCGTACACGAGGTAAAAAACTTGGCTGTAGAAAACTCGATGTTCTGTGCCTTGCCGTATTTAATAATGCTGTCTCCGGCCAGTACCTCGGCACCTACGTATAGAAACAGGGTAACCACGCCCAACAGCAAATGCGGAAACTGAAAAATACTGCTTTTTTCGTC
>CAXTCH010000343.1:0-2471 GCA_964241945.1 uncultured Mucilaginibacter sp. | reverse complement strand
TTATTAAAAATACCCATAATACTTATCCGTTTTGCAGCGCTTTCTGCCGGCCCGAGTATGGTAATGTAAGGGTTGGATGCCGACTGCAGAATGGTAGAACCGGTAGCCTGAACAAACAAACCGAATAAAAACACCCAGTAAGTGCGGGTTAACGCAGCAGGGATAAATATTAAAGCGCCGGCGCCAATTACCAACAAGCCTACGGCCATACCGTTTTTAAATCCAAACCGCTTGAGCACCAAACTTGAAGGCGCCGCCATAACCAGATAGGCAATATAAAAAGCAAACGTGACCAGGTACGATTCAAAGTTGTTAAGCTGGCAGGCAATTTGCAGATAAGGTATCAGTACGCCGTTCATCCAGGTAATAAAACCGAGAATGAAGAATAAGATTCCGACGATGATGATTGGATTTAGCCCTGATTTTCGGACTGTAGTAGGTGCTGCCGTTGCCATTGAGTTAATTTTACAGTTAGTTTTCAGATTAAAAAGGTTGTGTCATGCCGGTGCCGGATAAGACCTCAGCATGATAACGGAAAAGCAATTCGACGCTGTTTGAGTGATGTACAAAGTTGAGCTGCTTTTAAAGCCCTAACATAAATTAATTTTTTTAAATTTTGTAGTATAGTTTGTCTGATTAATTAATCACAACTTTAGACCCGGCCGTTTAGCTAATAAAATTGCATATTCGTCGGTCTGCATAATACTTAAGGAGAGGTACGCCGCATTAATGATAGAAGCTATTATTTCAGGTATCGGTATTGGTTTAATTTTAACCTTTATTACCGGACCTGTATTTTTTGCCTTGATAAAAACCAGCATTGAAAGAGGTTTTCAGGCGGGCGCTGCCTTAGCACTAGGGGTAGTGAGCAGCGATATTGTATTTGTAGGCGCAATTTTGTTCGGCTCACAGTTTTTCACTGTAACGCCTGTAATTAAAATCTATGCAGGAATTGTAGGTAGTATTATCCTGTTAACTATAGGAATTTATTACCTGTTAAAAAAACCGGCCATCAGTTATAATGACCATGAGCCGGCTTCGGTTAACCGTATGGGGTATTTCTTTAAGGGCTTTTTGATGTGCATCTTCAACCCTACCATGCTGTTTCACTGGATTACGGTAATAGGAACAGCCAGTACAGTATTTCATGAGGGGGTACAAAACCGCGGACTCAAAATGGCAGCGATGTTTTTGACAGTGCTGGTTGTACAATTCGGCATGGACACTACAAAAGCTTATTATGCCGATAAGCTGCGCAAACGCATTTCTCCAAAGCTCATCCATCGCCTTAATTATGTTGCCGGCGTTGCCATGATTATTGCCGCTGCCATTATTATGGATAAACTGGTCACCCATCTGGTATTTTCACCGCTGGGTTCTTGAAGCCCCCTAAATCCCTGAAGGGGAACAGAAGTTTCATAAAAGCGAAGGGACAAAAACAAGGGTTATATAATCCTTGCTTTTGCCCTCTTATTTTCCTTTTGAAACTGAATTTTGCTTCCCCTTCTGGGGATTAAGGGATCTACATGTAAGCCCGTTGGTTCTTACCTTCCATCCAGTTAACAAAGGCACGGTTCACTACCTTGTTGCCGCCCGGGGTTGGATAATTGCCTGAGAAATACCAATCGCCCAAATGGTTAGGGCAGGCAATGTGCAAATTATCCAGGGTTTGGTAAATTACCTGCACCTCTGCATTTAAATTAGCCGGGGTAATAATTTTTGCAATCCGGTCTGATATTTCCTGGTCGGTGAAAGGCGCATAAATGGCCTTTACATAGTTCTCTACCTGTTCTTTAGGCAGCCCTGCGCTTGCTTTAGCTTTCTGATAGGCTTCGATAATAATATCTTCCTGGCCTGCTTCTTTAAGCAAACTCACGGCTGCTTCAAACGCAACAAATTCTCCCATCCGCGACATATCGATGCCATAGCAATCCGGATAACGTATTTGAGGGGCAGAGGATACCACAATGATTTTTTTAGGACCTAACCGATCCATAATTTTCAGGATGCTCTGTTTTAAGGTAGTACCGCGTACAATAGAATCATCCAGAAGCACCAGCGTATCTTTGCCATTATTCACCAAGCCATAGGTGGTATCATACACATGCGCAACCATTTCACCACGATCCGCATCCTGCGTAATAAACGTACGAAGCTTGACGTCCTTTATCGCAATCTTTTCCACACGCGGAGCCAGGGCCAGCACTTCGGTAATTTCTTCATCGGTCAGGCTGCCGTTGCGGTTCAGCAGCTTATCGTGCTGGTATTGCTTAATATATTTATTTACCCCTTCTACCATGCCATAAAAAGCTATTTCGGCAGTGTTGGGGATGTAAGAAAATACCGTATTTTTTATGTCGTGATTTACCGCATCCAATATTTGCGGGCACAACAGGCGACCTAATTGCTTACGCTCGCGATAAATAGCGGCATCACTCCCGCGCGAAAAATAGATACGCTCAAATGAGCAA
>CAXTCH010000342.1:0-4269 GCA_964241945.1 uncultured Mucilaginibacter sp. | reverse complement strand
ATCCGCGGGTGAAGAAACAGGCATTACAATTTATCGAAGCACTGCTAAACAGCTATGCTATACTGTTTTTTTCTCAAAACAGTATTTTAGCCGTTTTGCTGCTGGTAGCCTCCTTCTTCAACCCTGCTGCCGGGATAGCGGGCCTGTTATGTACTTGCCTGGCTTTGCTGTTGGTGAACAGCCTTGGTTTCTCCAAAGCACCTATTCAAGCCGGACTTTACAGCTTTAATGCACTATTGTTAGGTATTGGCTTAGGCACCTTTTTTCATATTAACGCCGCATTTTGGTTTTGGCTGGCCGGCACCTGTGTGTTGAGCGTGATGATAACAGTTGCACTTACCCACAAATTATCAAAAAGCAGCTTACCGGCACTCTCTTTACCCTTCATACTCATATTTTGGGTGACGCTGTTGGCAGCCAACGGTTATAGTCAATTAGGATTGTTGCCTAAAGAAAGCTATATGTTGAATGAACTGGCGGTACATTCTTATTATAATCCGCATTTGCTGTTCGCCTCATTCAACACTTTTTTGTTACCGCACCCAGTGAGTTTATTTTGCAGGTCGATGAGCGCTGTTTTATTTCAAGACAGTGTAGCGGCAGGTGCAGTAATCAGTCTCGGTATTCTTATCCACTCCCGTATCGGTTTTAGTCTGCTGGTTATTACCTTTATTACTGCCGGTTTGTTCAATCGCTGGCTACACATTTACCCCGAAGGCCTAAGCCATTACCATTTGGGAGTTAATTTCATGATGACCGGTATGGCCATCGGCAGCTTTTTCCTGATTTCTTCCTGGCGTTCATACATATGTGCTATAATCAGCATCCCGTTGGCTTATTTATTGATTGGGGCGCTTACCAGTTTTCTGATTCCACTGCATTTACCGGTGTTATCGTTGCCTTTTTGCCTGTTGGCAACAGGTGCCTTATACTTTCTTCAGCTCCGGGTAAAACCGGGTAAATTGCAACTAACGTTGTTTCAGCATTACTCGCCGGAAACCAATTTATATTTATTCCTGAATGGTAAAGAACGGCTTACTGACTTATACTACCAAAAAATTGCTTTGCCTTTTATGGGCAGCTGGATGGTATCGCAAGGTTATGACGGCCCCATTACTCACCGGCAAGAATGGGGACAAGCCCTTGATTTTATTATCACGGATGAAGAAGGCCTCACCTACCGTCAGCCAGGTACTTTACCCGAACAGTTCTACTGTTTTAACAAACCGGTACTGGCTTGTGCCGACGGTGTGGTAGAAGCAGTGGTTGATTATGTAGACGACAACGCCATCGGCCAGGTAAATACCCACCAAAATTGGGGTAACAACATTATTATCAAACATGCCGAGGGGCTGTACAGCCAGGTGGCCCATCTTAAAAAGCAGTCGGCAAAAGTAAAAGTTGGGAGCTTTGTAAAGCAAGGTGATTTGCTTGCGCTGTGTGGTAATTCGGGCCGTTCACCCGAGCCGCATCTCCACTTCCAGATGCAGGCCGCGCCTTATATCGGCTCACCTACCCTCGCGTATCCGTTTGCTTATTTTAAAGCCGAAACTTCGGGCGGCAAGGCTGACTTGTGCAATTTTACCGTTCCCCGGCAGGGAGACATCATTGAAACGCCTGAATTAGAGGCAGCGATAAAACATGCGTTTGAGCTGCAGCCTGGTTACGTAGCCCGCATTACCGCCGGAGCAAATACTGAATTATGGGAAGTATATACCGACACGCTAAACCATACTTATATTTACAGCAAGCAAACCGGCGCTACGGCTTATTTTATTAATAATGGTGCGGCCTTTTATTTTACCAATTTTTATGGCAGCCGTTCCGGCCTGCTGTACCAATTTTATTTGGCCGCCTATAAAATTTTATTTGTGGCAGACGGTGACATACAGGCAACCGATACCTTTCCTTTAAATCTTGACGGCAGTCAGGTACGCTTTTGGCTATACGACTTGGCTGCTCCTTTTTACCGCTTTGTTAAGCGTACCTATAATAGCTATAGTGTACAAAATTATCAGTCCGTACACATCCATTCTAATGGTTACCAGGTTGCGTTTGGCAAAAAGAAACAATTTATGCAAGCCGAAATCAGCATTACCCATCAAATGCTCAGTTCATTTTCAGTGACCTTTAACGGGGTTCAAACTAAAGCAACATGGCAGGCCGTAAATACTTATTGATAATTGTCGCCTTACTGGCGGCAGGCCGGGCAAAAAGCCAGCAGCTCACTTTCAATGTGGTGGACAGTACCAGCTATGCACTATATATGAGCAGTAACTGGCATCAGCTGATTGATTACGGTCAACAGGCTATAGCAAGTGGCACCGATTTTCCAATGTTGCGCTCGCGCATGGGGTTTGCTTATTTTAGCCTGGGCAATTACGGGCAGGCGCTTACCCAATATCAAAAAGTGTTGAAACATGATTCACAAAACCCTGCCGCTCATGAACTGGCTTATTGGAGCAATAGCTTCTTGAACCGGGGTCAGGAAGCATCTTATCATGCTTCCTTTTTAGATACCACAGTAAGAAATGGAATCAACATTTCTCCTTTCGGTTTAATAGCCGGAGACATAGAAACCGGCATTAAACTAACCAACGACACTTACCGGGGCACGGCATCATATAACCGCATTGGCTTAAGCAACCGGCTGGGCTGGCGGCTGCAGTTAGATCAGTCACTGGTTTATTACGGGCAATCTATTAAATATCACCGCAGAAGTCTCTATGATTTTCGTGACGAAGTAGTAAATAATTCCATCAATCAAGAGGAATATTTCGGAAAGCTGAGTTATACCCTGAACAGTAAATGGTTATTATTGGGTAGCTATCATTACCTGAATGCCAGTTACCGGGAAGAAAAATATCATAACAATGTGGGCATATTCGGCATTAATTATGCAGGCAGTTATATGAGTTGGCAGGCGGATGCAGATTTGGCGCAAATCTATGCACACGCCGTTACGCAGTATAATGCAAAGCTTACCCTTATGCCCAGCGGAAATTTGAATTTTTACCTAATCAGCCGCGCTTCGATATTACATCAAAACAGTGCATCGAACTTTATATTCAATCAAAATATAGGCGGGCGGCTAGTAAAAAACTTTTGGCTCGATGCCAATGTAATAATAGGCAGCCTGAACAATTATATGGATGCTGACGGATTATATGTGTATGACGCTATTGACGTTACCAAGTTTGATACCGGAGCTACCGCTTATTATCAGGCAGGCAAACATGCGCTGCTCTATGTAAATTACGCTTACGAGCGTAAGCAAGATTTTTACGGGAACATTAATGCCTACAACCAGCATTCGATCACAGGAGGAGTTAAATGGAAATTTTGAACAAAGTTATAGCAGTTGCTTCCGGCTTATGCCTTGCTCTTCAGGTCCATGCGCAATCGGTTGCTGCGTTGCAAAATGCTTATAAAAGCAGTTACGCCGAAGAAGCGCGTAAAAACTATCCAGCGGCAATTAATGAAATAAGGCCGTTTTATAGCGATAATGATTATGAAACCAACCTGCGCTTAGGCTGGCTGTATTTTTTAAGCAAAAACTACACTACCGCCGAAAATTATTACAGCAAAGCAGTACGGCTCAAACCCAATTCCCTCGAAGCCAGGTTTGGCTATATTAAACCCCTGGCACAATTGGGTAGTATTGATAATACACTCCTGCAATACAAGGAAATTTTAAAGATAGATCCGCAAAATACACAGGCCAACTATTGGACCGGTATAATTTATTACAACCGCAAGCAGTATGAAAACGCACTGCGCTATTTTATAAAAGTTGTCAGCTTATATCCGTTTGATTATGATGGCAACCAGATGGTGGGCTGGTCGTACCTTATGGTGGGTAATAAAGCCCAGGCCCGTTATTATTTTGAAAAAGCGCTGATGATAAAACCCGATGACGCTTCGTGCACCGACGGTTTAAACCGGTCCAGATAAAACAGCCCCCTTTGCCGGTTAACCCCGCAGGTAGGAGGCTCCGTTAATATCAATAATGCCTGCACTGGTAAACTCCAATCCATCGGAAGCGTAAACTGCTACAAGGCGCGCTACTTCTTCAGGCCGTGCTACCCTACCAAACGGACTTTGCTTTTTAATATCTTCGCCGACAGGGCCGGCCAAAACTGCTGCGGCCATATCTGTTTCTACAAAACCGGGCGCTATTACATGTACACTGATATTATGCGGCGCCAAAGCGATAGCCAATGACTGGCTCATGGCGTTTAACCCCGCTTTACTGGCCCCATAAGCAGG
>CAXTCH010000341.1:0-4291 GCA_964241945.1 uncultured Mucilaginibacter sp. | reverse complement strand
CGGGTTACCTGAGCAGCCTGCTTAAATCTCTGACCGGTCAGAACACCCAGCAGCATCTGCATAATAAGCTGATTGAACTGGCTAAGGAAAAGCTATCAACCACAACGCTTAGTGTAAGCGAAATTGCTTATGCATTGGGTTTTGAACACTTGCAATCCTTCAGTAAGCTCTTCAAGACAAAAACCAGTCTCTCGCCACTGGAATTCAGGCATTCTTTTAATTGAATTTCAGCTAACGTCTTCTTTCAATCCTTTATTAACCACTCAACGCTTTAAATATCCCCGTAAATACTTTAGAGTTTACACTCTTAATGATAACATTAAGTTCAGCTCATAAAAAAGCTAAACTGTTTTTATTTATTTCTATCTAACTTTAATATTTAACTTTTTCTGCCGAGTGCTTTAAGTGCTCACTTTACAGTTAGAAGCACTTATGTTTAAGATATTTTAATCACTGCATCAACAGTTTTTAATACGTAGTTGAATTTTTTTATCCTGGCGTAACTTACATATTATGCTTTCCGTTTACAGTAAGGTAACAAAAACTGTTTAACTGTAACTGTTTTGCAATGTGCCAGAAGCTTTTAGTCATCATACCTTGTTATAACGAAGAATATGCTTTGCCTTCGGTGATAAAGGAGCTGAATAAGTTTAACCCTTTATCCGGATTCACTGTAAGCATTTTGGTGGTTAATGATTGTTCTACAGACGGTACAGCGGTTGTCGCCCGTAAATGCAATATGGCTGTGCTGGATTTGCCGGTAAATTTAGGAATAGGAGGAGCGGTACAAGCCGGCTTGATTTATGCCAGCCAAAACCATTTTGATGTCGCAGTGCAATTGGACGGCGATGGTCAGCATCCGCCGCAGGAATTGCAAAAGCTCCTTAACTGTTACCTCAACTCGCAAGCTAATATCATCATCGGCTCACGGTTTCTTGATCGCAATGGTTTTCAGTCGTCATTTTTACGGCGGTTGGGCATCCGGTATTTTTACCAGTTAAACCGCCTGTTTACTGGCGAACGTATTTATGATAGTACCTCCGGTTTTCGCTTGTTCGACCGGAAAGCTATAGAGTTGGCGGCCCGGCATTATCCGGATGAATATCCTGAACCTGAATCGTTAGTGATGTTTTCAAAAGCGGGGCTGCGAATTGCCGAAACACCGGTGGTGATGAGCGAGCGAAACGGAGGAAAATCCTCCATAGGTAAAACCGCATCGGTTTACTATTGTGCTAAAGTAACCTTGGCTATTTTGTTTTCAGCTGTACGCAAACCAGTACTATAATATGGCACGGATACAAATCATTACTATTTTCACCAGCCTTTGCTTTCTGTTTTACATTTCTTATTTGATTATAAAGGGCAAGCTACGGGAAGAGTATGCCATTTCATGGTGTATTTGCACTGCCGTGCTGGTTATGTTTTCGTTTTGGCGTGACGGCCTTGCCGTAATGTCGAAACTATTTGGTGTAGTAGAGCCACCCAACCTGGTTTTTACGGCCAGTATCTTTGTCATCTTAATTTATTTGCTGCATTTAAGTGTGGTTGCCTCGAAACTGCATAAGCAAAACCGGCAAATGGCTCAGGATGTTGCTTTACTTAAACACCAGATAAATGAATTAAAGTCAGCATCTTTTGATTTCATTAAATACTGATCTATGCAGATGACGACTCACAAACGCAATGGTTTGCTGCTCTTAACACTGCTGCTAATAACGATCGGTTTTACATACAGTAATCATTTTTATAATGAATTTCATTTTGATGATTTCCATTCCATTGTCAATAATGGCTATATCCGCGATCTGCACAATATTCCTCGGTACTTCGTTAATCCCAGAATGTTCAGTACTGATCCTACCAAATGGGGACTAAGGCCTTTAGTTACTACTACGCTGGCTGTAGATTATTGGCTGGGGAACGGGTTGAATCCGTTCTGGTTCCAGTTATCAACGTTTATCTGGTATCTGGTTTTATGTATATGCCTTTATTTTCTATATCGCATGATTTTTCAAAAGGCATCTCTATCGATACACCCGGAATATCCGGCGCTGACGACTACCGCCTGGTATGCTTTGCATAAAGCCAATGCCGAAACCATCAACTATATTATAGCGCGCACCGATGTATTGTCAACAACTTGTATAGTGGGTTCTTCTCTTGTATTTATTGCCTGGCCCGCGCAGCGTAAATACTTATGGTATTTATTGCCGGCCTTGTTAGGCGTGTTCGCAAAAGAAACTGTTCCTGTACTCATTATTCTGATATTTTTTTATACGCTGTTGTTCGAGAAGCAGCTCTCGATAGCTGACCTTTTTAAGTTTAAAAATTTCAAAACAATCGGAGCTACCATCTGGAAATTAATGCCGTTGATTGTGGTAGTAGGTGCAGCTCAGCTTTATACGCTATCGCGTATTTCCGGCATTCCGGGTATCAGCAATCCGCCCCTATACTACATCCTTACCCAGTCGTACGTATGGCTGCATTATTTCATCGCATTCTTTTTGCCGATGAATTTAAGCGCTGATACGGATTGGACGGTGATTGTAAATGTATTTGATGAGCGCATTATTATCGGCTTGTGTTTTGTGATTGCCTTGGTGACTGTGATTGTCAAAACTTCCCGGCGACCGGAAACCCGGCCGGTGGCTTTTGGCTTAATTTGGTTTGCAGCGGCACTGCTGCCTACGTCACTCGCGCCATTTGCAGAAGTGACCAATGATCACCGTATGTTTTTTCCTTTTATTGGCTTGGCGCTTAGTGTAGTAGCTTACAGTTTTTACCAAGTTAATAAAAGCAGGTATTTGGCTAAAGGCAAGCGCTATCAGGTGTATTTATATACTATTTTTCTGATAATCGTTTGCCTGAATGCCCGGGGGGCACACAACCGCAACCGGATATGGCAGGATGAGGAAAGTTTATGGTATGACGTTACTGTAAAAAGCCCGCAAAACGGCAGGGGAATGATGAATTATGGCGTAGTGGAAATGAGCAAAGCGCGATATGCCATAGCCAACCGATATTTTAATGCGGCCAAAGCCCTGTTGCCGGGGTACAGCACTATCTACCTGAATATAGCAGTGTTGAAGAACGCTTTACATCAGCCTCTTCAGGCCGAAGAAAACTTTAAGCAGGCTATCGCACTTAGCCCGGACAATTTTGAAAATTATGAGTTTTATGCCCGTTTCCTGGCCAGGTACAACCGCGATAGTGAAGCGGAGAAAATGGCTGAAAAAGCTTTGCAACTAAATCCAACCTCCGTAAACACGCTGCAAATTTTGATGCCGGTAAAAGCGCATTTGCAACAATGGCCTCAGTTGCAAGCCACAGCTCAGCAAACACTGGCATTATGGCCTCAGGATGCCGCTGCAAAATCGTTTCTGCAAATGGCTAATGCTAAAATGAACTTGTAGGAGTTATTATAAGTATATTTAACAGTCACTATTGATTTCACAGGAACCCTCATTGGTAGCTTGGATAGTTGGGTCGTTAGCTTCGGCATGTGCCTTTTCCAAAGCTTGCAGAAACACCTCCGAAGGCTGGGCTCCTGACAGCGCATATTTTCCGTTCAACACAAAGAAAGGCACGCCACGAATATTCAGCACCTGTGCTTCGTACATGTCTCTTAAAACAGCATCAGCATAAGTGTTTTGCGCTAAATGCTGCTTTGTTTCGGCCTCGTTTAAACCAAGCTGACTACCCAAGCCAGCTAAAACTTCATGATCAGCGATATTTTTACCTTCCGTAAAATAAGCTTTAAATAACAATTCTTCTGCTTCATTGCCCTTGCCTGCAGCATCTGCAATATGTGCAAACTGGTGTGCATCAAAGGTGTTGGCCAGCACGGCATTTTCCATATGATATTCCAGTCCCACTTGTGCAGCCATGTCGGTTACACCTGCATTCATCTGCTTGGCATATTCCAGCGTCCAGCCTTTATGATCGGCCAGATACTGGCTTACACTGGTAGCTGGATCCGTTTTTAAATCAGGGTTTAACTGAAAGCTTTTCCATTGAATTTCGATGCCTTCATGATCGGGAAACTCAGCCAAGGCCTGCTCAAACCGGCGCTTGCCAATGTAACAGAACGGGCATTGTACGTCTGACCAGATTTCTACTGTCATACTTGTAAATTTTACGGAATCCGATAATGATAGACAGGAGCGTTGATACCTTCACTCGTAGTATAATAACTTTTGCCATCAGGTGCAAAGCCGATGGCTTCACCTTGTTTTTCCTGTTCATAAGGTAACTCCTGCGGCTGGCGCTGCATAGTTTGCCAAACAGGCTC
>CAXTCH010000340.1:0-4305 GCA_964241945.1 uncultured Mucilaginibacter sp. | reverse complement strand
GGGTAATAGGGTCAATTACTACCCCGTTACCAATCAGGTTCATAGTGTTATCAAAAAAGATACCCGAAGGAATGGTATTTAGCACGAATTTTTTTCCGTCAAACTCGAGAGTATGCCCGGCGTTGGGGCCGCCCTGAAAGCGTGCAATCAGGTTATAAGCTGAGCTAAGTACGTCAACTATTTTTCCTTTACCCTCATCGCCCCACTGGAGGCCTAATAAAACATCAACAGCCATTTATGTTATGTTGTAACGTGAATTAAAATAAAGAAGGCGCAAAGCTATAACTTTCTGTCGCAGAAACCTTCTTTTAATTTAGCGCAATTACCATAAAGGTTGAGTGAGTGATGCCGGATATCGAATTTCAGCAAACCGCCCATCATGCTTTGAATTTGCTGAATGCGCGGATCGCAAAATTCAACCACGCGTCCGCAGTCAATGCATATAATATGATCGTGCTGCTTGTAGCCGTATGATTTCTCAAATTGGGCCATGTTTTTGCCAAACTGGTGTTTGGTCACCAAATCGCAGGACACCAGTAATTCCAATGTGTTGTATACAGTAGCGCGACTAACCCGGTACTTTTTATTTTTCATGTGAATGTAGAGCGACTCTACATCAAAATGGTCATTACGGGAGTATATTTCTTCCAGGATGGCAAAGCGCTCGGGCGTTTTACGCAAAGCTTTGTTTTCGAGATAGGCCTCGAAAATCTTTTTCACCATACCAATGGTTTCTTGTTGAGGCATAATGGGTTGTTAAAATTCAAAGGTATTAAGAATAGAAGCAAGAAACAAGACACAAGAATCAAGACCATTTTACGCTAAATTTAGTTTCGGCTCTTGTCTCTTACCTCTGCCCTCAGGATGCTTTCTCCAGAGGGGCGGCTGAGTCAAAGCGGGTAACGCCGGTTACACCTTTTACCTGTTTCAGTTTTTTAATCAGGTTGTCCAGGTGCTCGGTGTCATTTACATATACCATAATGGTGCCTTCAAAAATGCCGTTATCACTGTCTACCGTAATAGAGCGCATATTCACTTTAAAGTCGTTGGAGATAACAGTAGTCAGCTGATTAATCAAACCTACATCATCAATACCTGTAATGCGCAAACCAGTCAGGAAGGCCAGTTCGTGCTGGTTGGTCCAGCGCGCCTTTACAATGCGGTAACCGTAGTTGGCCATCAGCTTGGCGGCGTTGGGGCAATTGGTGCGGTGTATTTTAATGCCTTCGTTAACGGTAATAAAGCCAAACACGTCATCGCCGGGAATGGGGTTGCAGCAGCTGGCCAGCTTGTAATCAATCTTCTGCATATCTTCGCCAATCAGCAGCAGGTCGCTGTCTTTGGCTTTACGTACCAGGTTTTGCACCTGCTCCAGGTCTATCCGTTCCTGCGGCCGGGTTTCAATTATTTTTTCGCTGGCCTGATATTCCTTTAAGTCCTTCAGGTCAATAAGCCCCTTGGCTACATTATAAAATAAATCTTGTGTAGATGGTAACTTAAAGTAATAACTCAGCTTTTGAATATTCTCGGAGTTATAGGTAATTTTCAGCGATTTCAGCTTACGCTCCAGTATTTCCTTGCCATCCTCGGCAATCTTGCGCTTTTCCTCTTTTAAAGCAGATTTAATTTTAGCTTTAGCCTTGGCAGTTACTACAAAATTCAGCCAGTCCTCTTTAGGGGTCTGCTTTACTGAGGTAATGATTTCCACCTGGTCACCATTTTGCAGTTTGGTATTCAGCGGCACCAGTTTATGGTTCACCTTGGCACCAATGCAACTGGCCCCTACATCGGAGTGAATTTCAAACGCAAAATCGAGCGCGGTAGCATTATAAGGCAGCTGAATAAGGGCGCCTTTGGGCGTAAAAATAAAAATCTCATCTGCAAAGAGATTCATTTTAAAATCATCCAAGAACTCCAGTGCATTAGACTCCGGATTCTTCAGCATCTCGCGAATTTTCTGCACCCATTGATCCAGGCCGTTATCAGATGATGACTCTTTATATTTCCAGTGGGCTGCAAAGCCTTTTTCGGCAATTTCGTTCATCCGGGTGGTGCGTATCTGCACTTCTACCCATTGCCCGCGCGGCCCCATTACCGTAGTGTGCAGCGATTCATAACCATTCACTTTAGGCGAGGATATCCAATCGCGCAAACGGTCGGGGTTAGGCCGGTACAGGTCGGTAATAATGGAATACGCTTTCCAGCAATCCGATTTTTCATGATCCGGCGCACTGTCTATAATAATACGGATGGCAAACAGATCATACACCTCCTCGAAAGGAATGGCCTTTTTCTTCATCTTGTTCCAGATGGAGTGGATTGATTTGGGCCTGCCAAAAATGTCGGCCTGTATGCCCTGGCATTCCAGCGCCTTGTTTACCGGCTTGATAAAATCATAGATAAACTTCTCGCGTTCCGCCTTTTTCTCGTTCAGTTTGTTCTTTATAAACTGGTAAGTTTCCCGCTCCATATATTTCATAGAGAGGTCTTCCAGTTCCGATTTAATGGCATACAAGCCCAAGCGGTGAGCCAGCGGCGCATACAGGTATACGGTTTCCGATGAAAGCTTAAGCTGCTTATCGCGCGGCATAAACTCCATAGTGCGCATGTTGTGCAGGCGGTCGGCCAGCTTTATCAATATTACCCGCACATCATCTGCCAGCGTAAGCAGCATCTTACGGAAATTTTCGGCCTGCAACGAGCTGTTGGTGTCAAAAACACCCGATATTTTGGTAAGGCCATCAATAATTTTGGCCACCTTTTTACCAAACTCACGCTCAATATCTTCGAGGGATACATCAGTATCTTCTACCACATCATGCAACAGGGCGCACACAATAGAGGTAGTGCCCAGGCCTATTTCCTCGGCAGCAATCTGCGCTACGGCAATAGGATGGTAAATATAAGGCTCGCCGGATTTGCGGCGCATATCCTTGTGGCTTTCCAGCGCCATTTCAAAAGCTTTGCGGATCAGCCGCTTGTCGCCCTTTTGCAAAGTAGCCTTTGAAGTGCGCAGCAAGCCGCGGTATCTTTTTACTATTTCGTTTTTTTCTGCTTCCAGATCAATCACTAACTCTTTCATGTACAGTGCCTTAAGCGGGATGTGAAGCAATGTAATTTATGGGTAATTAATTTTTATTTTTTGTAAATACCCTTTAAATTGCTTTACTTTTGTTATTACGTAAATATATGAAATTTATTGGTTGTATTTTACTTCTATGCGGCTCTTTCAGCATTGCAAATGCGCAAAGCAACCTGTCACGCCCTAAGCTGGGCAAGAATGATACCATTAAAACTTACCTCACCGAGTATCAGGGGCAACTGATTCCCTGGATTGTAACTCCTGACATTAAAATTACCGATACCCGCATCTGGAAGAGTGATGAAGACCGCCAGGCTTACAACCGCCTGAAATATAATGTGTATAAAGTAATTCCGTATGCCAAATTTGCCGGTAACCGTTACCGCCAGCTACAGCGCGATTTGGCCACTACGGCCGACAAACAAAAGCAAAAAGAAATGATGAGCGCTTGTGAAACGGAAATTAAAACCATGTTTAACAAGCAGATCAAAGATCTCACCATTACCCAGGGTGAAATATTAATAAAACTGGTAAACCGCGAAACCGGCACCACCAGTTATGAACTGGCTAAAGAGATTAAAGGCTCATTGCACGCTTTCATGTTTCAGTCAATTGCCCGTATCTTTGGCCATAATTTAAAGGAAACCTATGACCCGGAACAGGAGCGCGATATGGAAACGATACTGGAGGGTGCGGGTTACTATGCTAACACTTACTAATAAATGGACGAAAACAGTATTTACCAGTTCAGTATACAAAAACTGAATGGTGAAGAAATCAGTTTAAGCGAATTTGAAAATAGAGTTCTCTTAATTGTTAATACCGCCTCGCAATGCGGATTTACCCCCCAGCTTAAAGACCTTGAAGAGCTGCGCAATGAGTTTAAAGGGCGCGACTTTGAAATATTAGCCTTCCCTTCGAATGACTTTGGTGAGCAGGAGCCTTTGGATGGCAGCGCAATCGGTACTTTTTGTACGATAAACTATGGCGCCCATTATCCGGTGTTTAGCAAAATACGGGTACGGGGGCCTTATACCCATCCTTTGTATCAGTTTTTGTCGGATAAAAAGCGTAACGGTAAGGTGAATTCTCAGCCCAGATGGAACTTTCATAAGTATCTGATTGACCGTAAGGGGCATGTAGACGAGTTTTTTTACCCGTTTACCAAACCTAATTCCTCAAAAATTAAAAAGCGTATCGAAAAATTGCTGGCTGCACAGTAA
>CAXTCH010000339.1:0-4314 GCA_964241945.1 uncultured Mucilaginibacter sp. | reverse complement strand
AACACCAGCGTAAATATCTTTTTGCTATGAATGCGATTGATATAATCCTCAAACCGGCTAAAAACCGATAAAATAAAAATGGTCAGCGCTGTGGCAATCATGGCCAGTGTATAATCACCTGTTCCTACCGCTACCCCAATGGCGGCAGATATCCAAATCACTGCGGCCGTAGTTAAGCCGCTCACTGTAAAGCCATCTTTAAATATAACCCCGGCACCAATAAAACCGATACCGGTAATTACGTTGGCGCTTACATTGGTACCGCCTCTTTGCGCCACCAGGGTAAATAAAGCCGAACCCAGGCAGATTAATATAACAGTACGGAAACCAGCTGTTTTGTGTTTCCATTGCCGCTCCAACCCCAATACGCCACCAAAAAATATAGCCAAGCCTATTTTAATCAGGTCGTGATAAGCGATGTTAAATTCTTCGGGATGCATCAATTAAATATTTTACCGGGATTTAAAATACCATTAGGGTCAAATACCTGCTTGATGCCTTTCCACAAAGCAAAATGCACCGGCAAATATTTAAGATTCATATAATTCTTCTGTACCAGGCCAATGCCATGCTCGCCCGACAGCGTACCGCCTAAAGCAATAGTCAGCTCGAAAATTTCCTTGATACCGCCACTAAGCTTGCTGTTCCAGTCTTCGTTGCTCATGCCGGCTTTGATGATATTTACGTGTAAATTACCGTCCCCGGCATGCCCGTAGCAAACCGATTCAAAACCGTAACGAGCGCCTATTTCTTTAATGCCTTTTATTAAATCAGGCAGCGCAGCACGCGGTACTACGGTGTCTTCTTCTTTATAAACCGAGTTAGATTTAACCGATACTGCCATGGTACGCCGCAACCGCCATAGCTCTTCTTTTTGCGCAGCGCTGTCGGCGAACAGTACCTCCTTGCAATTAAAGCTTTCCAGCACAGCGTTAATTTTTTCACAATCGGCAAATATCATTTCCTGTTCGTTGCCGTCCACTTCAATCAGTAAAAAAGCCTGCACATCATCTTTTAAATCGAACACAATAGCGTCATGCTCCATTACCCACTCTACCCCACGCCGTTCCATAAACTCCAGAGCAGAGGGCACTACCCCGGCCCTGAAGATGGCCGATACCGCAGCACAGGCATCTTCATTGGAGCCAAAAGAAGCCAGCATCAATACATCCTGCGAAGGCTTGGGAATTAGCTTGATTACTATCTTGGTTACAATACCCAAGGTGCCTTCGGAGCCAATCAGCAATTGAGTTAAATTATAACCAGAGGAATATTTAAGCGTATTGGCGCCAGTCCAGATAATTTCACCTGAAGGCAGCACCACTTCCAGATTTAAAATGTATTCCCGTATAGTTCCGTATTTAACTACCCTTGGTCCGCCCGAGCCATGCGAAACATTGCCGCCGATAAAGCAGCTGCCCTTACTGGCTGGGTCCACCGGGTACAATAAGCCTTTTTCAGCAGCGGCATTTATAAAAGTTTCAGTAATTACCCCCGGCTCTACGGTAGCTTGCAGGTTTTGCTCATCGATAGTAAGGATATGATGGAAGCGCTCCATGGAAATAACAAGGCCGCCATGCACAGGTAACGCGCCGCCGCTTAAACCGGTACCGGCCCCGCGGGGTGTTACCGGTATACAATGCTCATTACACAGTTTCAGCAAAGCCGAAATCTGCTCAGGGCTATCCGGCTTAACCACCACTTCCGGGAAATAATGTAAATCTTCTGTTTCATCGTGGCTGTATTTCTCAAGGTCAGCCGTTTGGGTCAACACGTTTTCGCTGCCAGCAATACGGGTGAAACTTTCTAAAATTTCGGCGTTGATTTTCTGAAAAGAATTCATAATTAATCAGTTAGGATAATGTAAGCGTGATGCCCGAATACGCCACACTTCCCGGCAGCGGCGGGTTCAATTTTTTCAATGAAACGCTGATTTTATTTACAAAAGGAAAGCTGGATTTTATACGGTCAATAACAGCCTGCGCTACCGGCTCAAGCAATTTCTTGGTTTGCTGCATTTCTTCCTGCACGATGGTATACAACTGCTCATAGTTCACGGTATGACTCAGCACATCGGCGTTTAAATCTTTGTCCGGTTCAAATTCCACTTCTACATCCACCAAAAAACGGTTACCGGTAATTTGCTCGTGCTCGTAAAAGCCATGACGGGCGAAAAACTCGGCTCCATATAATCCCACTTTTAGCATCCGCCAAAATTATAATAAAAGCTATTGCCATGTTAGCGCTTTAACTAATTTTGTTCATACCAATTATATGCTATATGCCACGTACCGACCGCTTTGAATCGCCCGATTACTATTTACTGGACGAATTATTAACCGATGAATATAAACTCATCAGGCAAACGGTGCGCGATTGGGTGAAGGCTAACGTAAGCCCTATTATAGAGGACTATGCGCAACGGGCAGAATTTCCTAAACACTTATTAAAAAGCTTAGCCGAAGTGGGTGCGTTCGGACCTACTATTCCTGTTGAATATGGCGGCGCCGGCTTGGATTATATGGCCTACGGCTTAATGATGCAGGAAATTGAGCGTGGCGATTCGGGCATACGCTCTACCGCTTCGGTGCAGGGATCATTGGTGATGTACCCTATTTATACTTATGGGTCAGAAGAGCAACGCCGCAAGTACTTACCCAAACTTGCATCCGGTGAATTAATCGGCTGCTTTGGGTTAACGGAGCCAGACCACGGTTCTAATCCCGGAGGGATGCTGACCAATATTAAAGAGGACGGCGATTACTATATTCTCAACGGTGCTAAAATGTGGATTTCCAATGCTCCCTTCGCTGACATAGCTATCGTTTGGGCGCGCGACGAGCAGGGTAAAATACGCGGCGTAATTGTGGAGCGGGGCATGGATGGTTTTACAACGCCCGAAACGCATAACAAATGGTCGTTAAGAGCCTCCGCTACCGGTGAATTGGTGTTTGATCATGTAAAGATTCCCAAAGAGAATGTGCTGCCAAACGTGTCGGGTTTAAAAGGCCCGCTGGGTTGCCTTAACCAGGCCCGCTACGGCATTGCCTGGGGCGCAATGGGCGCAGCCATGGATTGCTATGATGCGGCGCTGCAGTACGCTAAGGAACGGCAGCAATTTGGCAAACCCATCGGCGCTTTTCAGTTACAGCAAAAAAAGCTGGCTGAAATGATTACCGATATCACCAAGGGCCAGCTGCTGGTATGGCGACTGGGCATGTTAAAAAATGAAAACCGGGCCACCGCGGCGCAAATATCCATGGCCAAGCGCAACAGCGTAGAAACCGCTTTGAACATTGCCCGCGAGGCACGTCAAATATTGGGTGGAATGGGTATCACCGGCGAATATCCGGTAATGCGACACATGATGAACTTAGAATCGGTAGTTACCTATGAGGGTACGCACGATATTCATTTACTGATCACCGGTATGGATATTACCGGCTTTGATGCATTTAAATAAATCCAAAACCTTTTAATTACTCCCATAGTTAAGCTTATAGTTAATTTATTATTACTGACAGTTACACAACCGCAGTGATGTTTAAATGAGCTTTAGTAAGATAAATAACAAGATTATGGGAAAGAATTTGGCAGGCTCCACAGGCGAGCATAAAGGACAACCTTCAGGTAACAACAAACAATCATCAGGTTTAAAAGAAGCGTTTGCAGGCGCCGGTCCGAAAGAGGATCAGGAGCTGGCTAATGAATACACAAAAGACGGCGCTGATGAAGTGGCCGAAAACGTGCACATGCTTCATCACAACCGCAACGCCAACAAGGGCGACGAGTTGAAAGATCCGCGCAAGTAATACACAGGCAGGCTGGCGTAAATGCCTGCCTGCTTATTCGTTTATCTACCTCACTATTCATAATAACCCCATGGAAATTATATCGAAAGAAGATTTTGCCGAACTGGCAAAAATCAATAAAGACGTTTGCATATCCGTTTATATTCCCACCCATCGTTCGGGGCAGGAAGTTAATGAAAAACAAGACAGGCTTATATTTAAAAACTCGCTGCAAAACGTTAAAAATCAGCTCAAGCAGCAGAATTTTGATGAGGCAAAAATTGAACGCATTCTAAATCCTGGATTTGCCCTGGTAAACGACGACGGGTTTTGGAATACGCAACTGGAGGGTTTAGCCGTGTACCTGGCAGAAGATTTTAACCGTGTAATGCAGTTGCCGTTTTCAGTAGAGCAAACCGAATATATTAATAATGCATTTTATCTGAGTCCCGTAATTCCGGCCATTACAGCAAATAAGAGTTTTTATTTACTGATGTTGAGTAAACACGATGCAAAGCTGTTT
>CAXTCH010000338.1:1409-4320 GCA_964241945.1 uncultured Mucilaginibacter sp. | reverse complement strand
TGGTGGATATAACTGACTACTGGGATGCTAAAGTGGCCAGCATCAAGGCCTATGCATCTCAATTTTACAATCCCGACTGGAAAGATGAGCCGGAAACTTACATATCATCTTCCGACTTTTTTATCAATACCGAAGCCAGGGCGCGCGAACTAGGCCGCCCCATCGGCGCTAAATTTGCTGAAGGCTTTACCTCTCGGAAAATTATCGGCGTAGATGACTTGTTCGATTTAAAATAAAGCCTATAAGCCCCGCGGATGCGGGGCTTATAGGTTAAGAAGCCTTCACATACTCAAAGCGGTTGTTTTCATTACTCCGCTCTCGTATCAGCTTGTTTTCATTGGCCAATTTCAGCAAAATGCCTGATAGCTCTGAGGTCTTGAAGTCTGCATTAAAATGCGCTTTACAATAGTCAGCAATGCTGGCAATAGAGTGGGGTTGGCTAAAAAAATCAGTGGCCAGTAACTTGTTAAGCACTTTGGTGGCCCCTACCTTTTTTGCACTCTGAGCAGTAACATCCTGATCATAGCTTTTAAACAAATGGGGCTTTTTGCTGCCATCTGTACAATCTGTATCCCACTCCACCATCGTATCCAACAGGCGGTCTATCAACCGTACCTGCACTGCTTCAGACTGAAAAGCGTTGATAATCTCTGAAACTTCAAGAAGTTGTTTTTTCAATTTCTCGCTGTGTTTGCTCATTTTCTTAATTAGTAGATTTTCAGAATATTAAATAAAAGTTTAGTGAATTGCGCCTAAAAATGGTTTCTTGATAAGCAAATAAGTGTAGTCATCTTTACAACGTTTGAAAGCAATAATAATATCTTGTTTGATAATTCAGTGCCTAAGATGAAAAAAAAAACTACACGTAGCAACAATTTTACATACTTTTAAGTAAAGTTTCTGTTACTAATATACCCTCATCTATATTTTTTTTCTCAATAATGAGTGCTGGTCTGAAGCGGATGGTGCGATTGCTGCAACCCAGGAACATTGCTTTATAATTAAGCCCTTCCCTAATGAAGCGATCCCGGTGCTCGGGTTTTTCGAAATCAAAAGCGGTTAAGAGGCCTTTACCACGAATATTATAAATACAACCGTATGTTGTTGAAAGTCTGTGGAGTTCGTCCTGCAGGTACTGACCGTTCTCGGCAGCCTGGGCGCACAAATTATCCTCTTCAATGATTTGCATGATTTTTGCCGAGCGCACCATATCCACCAGGCTTCCTCCCCAGGTGGAGTTAATACGGCCCGACACGTTGAACACATTATCGGGCACCTCATCCAGGCGTTTGCCGGCCAGTATACCGCATACCTGCATTTTTTTACCGAAGGCAATAATATCAGGCCGGGCTTTATCGCCAAAATGTTCAAAGCACCAGAATTTGCCACTCAGGCCCACGCCGGTTTGCACTTCGTCATAAATCAACAACGCTTCGTATTCATCAGCCAGCAAGCGCAATTGTTCCATAAATTCTGTGCGGGCATGGTTGTCTCCGCCCTCGGCCTGTACCGATTCAATAATGATGGCGCAGATATCATCCGGGTTATCCTGAAAGGCCTGCCTTATCTCGGCTACCGACTGTGCCTCGCGACGGATAACGTCGTCCAGGTTCTCTGCATTTAAAGGAAAGCGAACTGTTGGATGCGATACACGTGGCCAGTCGAACTTGGCAAACCATTTCGTTTTTACCGGCAGGGTATTAGTCAGGCTTAAGGTATAACCGGTACGCCCATGAAAGGCATGTTCAAAATGCAGTACCTTAAACCCTTTTTCCTGCTGATAGCCCCTGGCAAAGTTTTTTTGCACCTTCCAGTCCATCGCCGCTTTCAAAGCATTTTCAATAGCCAGGCCGCCACCCGCTATAAAAAAGGCATGCGGCAGATAATCAGGAATACCCACACGACTGAACACTTCCATAAACTGTGCATACTGCGTAGTAAATATATCAGAGTTGGAAGGGTTGGTTAGCGCTGCCAGCATCAGGTCGTGCTTAAATGCTTCATCTTCCAGCATTTTGGGGTGATTGTAACCCAGCGGAACAGAGGCAAAGCAGGTAAAAAAATCAAGCAGGGTGCGTTGATGCAGGGAATCATAAATATGCACTCCCTGGCTTTTTTCCATATCAAACACCAAATCAAAGCCATCGGCAATGAGGTGTTTCTTCAGGGTCGAATGTACATCTTCGGGAGTTATGTGAGGCAGTTGCATGGGTAAACGGGTTTATCCAAACTTAACCAAACCCACTTACATAAGCAACTAAAGCACATATTACGCTTTGCATCTGAAAAGCAGGTTTAAACGGGTTAAACCCATATTCAGAAAATAACTTTGTTTTAAAAAAGAAATGGCTTGATAAAACTTGTGCGTAAAAGTGCTTTTGCCGGAAATCATAAAACCAAACCGGAGTGGCAAATAAGCTACTCAAACTTAGACTTCATACCTATTAAGCCCAGCAGACCGCCAGTATGAATGGCAAGTATCCGGCTGCCTGGTTTAAAATAATTTAAACGGGCCAGATCATATAGGGCATACAGCATTTTGCCGGTATACACTGGTTCAATTAAAATGCCTGTGGCGGCTACAAACCGATGGATGAATTGAATTAATTCCGATGTGGTTTTAGCATAACCACCAAAATGGTAACCGGTATGCAGCGGATAGGAGGCAGGCGGATCAACAAAGCGATTGATTTCTGCCCTTAAAAAATCACCGTTTTTAAATACAGGCACGCCTTCAAAAACAGTGGGAAGTTGACGTTGCGCTATGCCGTTAATGATACCTGCAGCAGTCGTCCCCGTTCCACAGGCGCAAAAAAGATGGTCGTAAGTTTCGGTAAGTTCACTCAGGAGTTCGCTGCAGCCGGCCGCCGCTTCGGGCGAAGCGCCGCCTTCGTCAATAAAAAAGGCATCC
>CAXTCH010000338.1:0-1309 GCA_964241945.1 uncultured Mucilaginibacter sp. | reverse complement strand
ACAAAGCTACCAATTCAAACCAATACCGCCATTAACCGATTGCGCCCAGGTGCTGCCGCTTTTAGCCGGTAAATCGGTACTGGTATTGTATTTAAAGGTGCTGTACGATGCATACAAACGGAAAATGCCTGCCTCTAACTGGAAGCCTGCATCGGCCCGTACGCCATTTACACTGGTTTCGCTAATGGAAATCGGGTTGGTAAACGTGGTAAAAGTCGGCTTTTGCTGTACTACATTATTGATGCCGGTAGTGATGGGATAATTACCCACTACGCCAGCTTTGGTAGTGCCGCTGTTATATCCGGCAGATACAAAAGGTACAAAAAAGGCCAGCTTTTTAGATACAATCAGTTCTGCATTATAGCCGTTAAAATGCCCTTCAACATACTGGTTGCTAAAGTCGGTGCTTTGCTGACCGTCTTTAGCCATTGCTCCGTTGGAGGGTAGAACTATTAGCGGCAGCTTATAATTCATGCGTGTAAAGCCGGCAGCTATGGCCACATGAACCGGTATCTGCCGTTCAAAAGCCTTGGGCATAATGTCCTGCATGATATCGTGCTTAATGCCGCCGCCAATCATGGATATACGGCCCACATCATCGCCGGCGTTTACCGAAGGTTGAATAGCCCGAAGTGTGATTTCCGTATGCCCTAAAATTCCTAATGAGGCCTGTATCAACGGTACCGGGGTAAAGGCCAGTTTGCGGCCGGGCATGGTAAACTGGTCTATTTTGTTGCCATTATTATCGTAAATGTTCATCACCGGACCGGCGGTGTTACTGCCGGCGATGGTAGGCGCTAAGGTTTTGGTTGGATCGGCCGGACGAATGTTGTTGGACAGGCCGATTTGGGTAACATCAAACGTTTTATAATCATTGGGCGTAAATACCAGCGTACCGGTTACTTTCAGTTCAAACTCCAATGGGTCTTTGCCCCGGGCAGTATGGTACCAGCCACTATTTAAACCGGCGCCGAAGCCTTTAAACAAAGGTTCCGCATATGCTTGCGATAATTGGGTAGCATCCGCAGGGCCCGATTTTATTAATTGAGCAATACCGCTTTGCGCCTTTGCCTGGCTAGACAATAATGCACTGGTTATAGCAAGAACAGATAAGTAAAATTTATTCATATGCATGGTAATACGCTTTTTGTAAAAGGCGGGTTACAAACTAAAAATTATAATTTTGCGCTCATGAGCACCGAAGCAGAAATGCCTGAACCCGAAGAACAGGATTTATATGAACACCTGCGCATTGTGGTCGATAAGGGTCAGTCGCTGCTGCGGATTGATAAGTTTTTGATGCACCGCG
>CAXTCH010000337.1:0-4322 GCA_964241945.1 uncultured Mucilaginibacter sp. | reverse complement strand
ATACTCAGGCATAAGTACATTAATGCAATGATACCAAAAGCGGCCAAACTGTCTTTGTGCACAATTCCTTTATACAACTGGTGAAAAAGCCATTTAATATCTGGATTATCCTTGTCCGAGTGTTCGGTTATAGTAACGGGCATTGACTTCCATGAAGGCAGGTACCGGTCGTTCCGTTCAATCCTGGTAAAGAACGTAAGCAGCGTAAACAGTAATAATATAGCCGACTGGCAAAGCGCCGCGGTATAAAATCCGTAAAAATGCAGTATGGTAGATAAACCCGCTGCGCCGAATGCGCCGCCCAACAGCATACCTACCCGCATAAAAGCATTTACCTTCCCGCGTTCCTGTTCCGGGGTGACCGATATGGCGGTACCGTCTACGCTGGCATCCTGTACGGAAGCAAAGATGCTGTGTGTAAAAAATATCATCATTACCAGCGTCATTTGCTTTGCCGGGTTGGCGATGAATAGCAAAATCAAGGTTACTCCAAAGGCCAGTACCTGCGAAAGAAGCACCCAGTGTTTGCGGTTGCCCATAGTAGAAAACTGGTAACGGTCAATGAGTGGCCCCCAGATGAATTGCACAATCCAGGGTAAACCGATAACAGCATCGAAACTGCCGATTTCAGGTGCGCTAACGCCCTGTGCGATTAAATAATTGGTGATAGCCGTAAGCGCAAATCCTGCAGGAATGCCCTGCATTAAATACAAATACGAAAAGGTAAAATACCGCAATCCGGCACTCTCTTTCAAAACAGGAAACTTGTAAGGCAAAACTGGCTGTTTAGTGGGTATACCATGCAATATAGAAAAATATTAGTCTCCACTATTTAAATATTTATCATCTGAATCAGAATTTTAGAATTAACAGAATTTAAAGAAGTGATAAGCATTCTGAAAATTCTAAAATTCTGTAAACTCTGACTAAACAAAAGGGGTTAGCCTATTCAGCCAACCCCTTCTATGTTTTGCGAGATAAGTTACCGCTTACTGTCCCTGCGCTAAAGAATAACCTATTTTATCATCAAACTTCATTAGAAACTCGATGGAGCAAACTTTAACGGCATCTGATACTTCGGAGGCGATGTTAAATAAATCCTTTTGAGACAATTCAGCGCCTTCGGCCTTTTCATAACGGATGCGGAACTGGTTCACCAGCTCGGTATAAATAGAACCGGTAGGCCATACCTGTGTGCCCCGGTTAGAGATCATAATCAGCTTAAGTTTATCATTCAGCTTATTTTTGGCAATCTCCGCCAGTTCACCCGGCTGACCGTTAAATTCAACAAAAACATCCACCCCTTCAATAGTTTCCTTCACATCAGGGCGGGTGACGGTAATTTTGTTTTTGGCAGGCTTATGATCGGTGTTAGGATATACCGCAAAGTTAGGCTTCGAATAAGCACCGCCTACGCTTGGATGCTTGCCCAGGTTGCCGATAATGCACTCAGCAAACTCGGTCGTATTTAAAGCTTTGGTGCTTTTGTCGCCAAAATCGCCGGTGTGCATACCTTTTTCCAAAGTGTATAACAAGGCGTTTTCAATAGTAGCTGCATTGGCAGTTAAACCCAAATAACGCAGCATGGATATGCCCGACAACAGCAAAGCGGTCGGGTTGGCAATATTACGGCCGGCAATGTCCGGTGCAGTACCATGTACCGCTTCAAAAATGGAAATATTGTCGCCGACGTTAGCTGACGGCGCAAAACCTAAACCGCCTACCAAGCCCGCACAAAGGTCAGACACGATATCTCCCTGCAGGTTAGTCAGCACAATCACCTGAAACATTTCAGGATGAGATACCAGCTTCATACACAGGTCATCCACAATAATATCGGTGGCCTGCATATCCGGGTATTCCTTAGCGATTTCATAGAAAGTTTCAAGGAACAAGCCGTCAGTCAGCTTCATGATGTTGGCTTTATGGCCGCAGGCAACTTTTTTGTAACCCTTGCGGCGGGCCATTTCGAACGTAAAGCGAATTACCTGCGCCGAACCCGGACGGGTAATAATGCGTCGGCCTACCGCTACATCATTGGTCATCATGTGCTCAATGCCGCCGTAAGTATCTTCTATATTTTCGCGTACAATGGTCAGGTTAATCGGCACCCCGGCTTTTGAAAACACGGTTTGCACACCATTCAATGAGCGAAAATCGCGCTGATTGGCATACGTATTCCAAACCTTGCGGGCCGTAACGTTAATGCTTTTTACACCTTTGCCTTTGGGAGTTTCCATGGGGCCTTTAAACAGTACGCCCAGGGTTTCTATAGTGTCTTTTGCTTTCTCGGTCATACCGGTGGAGTGTCCGGCGTCAAAGTAAGACTTGCCCATTTCCACAAATTCGTAATCAAGGGCAACTTCGTTAGCTTCAAAGATGCGCAACACGGCATCCATTATTTCGGGGCCGATACCGTCACCTTTAGCTACAGCAATTTTGGTTTTCATTCAAAAAACTGTTTTTATGGTAAATAAAGCGCAAAGATACCTTTTTTATGTGCCAATTTTTAGCTTAAATCACATTTAACGCAGGCACATTAATCAACTGATACTCCGCCTTGCTATCTTTGCACTCATGAACAGTAAAATCTTGTTGATAGGATGGGTCAAAACGCTGATTTGTTCCTTTATCGCATCTTTTCTATTCGGACTTGGCTTTGCCTACCTTGAAATGCACGGGCATGATGTAAGTCATACCGTTGGTTTAATTGCCTGGGGGGCATTATATCTTAATGCAGTATTGTTCATCATGTCGATGCTTTCCCTGTTTCTAACAGTACCTAATTTTTATCAGAATCTGCTGATGCGGTATGTGCTGTATTTTGGCGGCTGCATTATGTTTGTGGTTGCACTGCTGTTTGCCAACATCAAAGACCTGGACCGTGCGTTTTACCTGTTGGTCAGCGCTATTTACCTGCTCGTGAGTATTTTCTTTTACCGTAAATTAGTTAAGGCCTCAGGCGGTTTAGTGAACAGAGTATAGTAAGAGATATAGAAGCGGGAAAACGATATTTAACTTGTGCTTTATCGAACATTTAAAGTAAAATTGTAAGTCAAAATATGAAAGCATTTTACGGCGATTTGCGCCTGGGTATTTTAGGCGGCGGCCAATTAGGGCGTATGCTGATACAGCAGGCTATTAATTACAATGTAACGGTTAAGGTATTAGACCCTGATAAAGATGCCCCCTGCCGCAAGTTGTGCGACGAGTTTGTAACCGGCTCCTTAAGCGACTATGAGACCGTTTATAATTTTGGCAAAAAGGTAGATTTACTGACCATTGAAATTGAAAAAGTAAACGTAGATGCGCTGGAACAGCTGGAAAAAGAAGGTGTGCTGGTGTATCCGCAGCCCCGCATTATCCGCCTGATCCAGGATAAAGGATTGCAAAAGCAATTCTTTAAGGAAAACGGCATACCTACCGCCGAGTTTCAAATTGTCTCCTCAGCTGATCAACTTAAAAATGCCAGTATTCCTTTTCCTTATATCCAGAAGCTACGCCGCGATGGCTATGATGGCAAAGGCGTGTATAAAGTGGCAGATGAAAGCTACCTGGAAAATGCCTTTACTGCACCCAGCCTGATTGAGCGCTGGATTGATTTTGAGAAAGAAATTGCTGTAATTGTAGCCCGCAACGAAAAAGGCGATATCAGCACCTTCCCGGTGGTGGAAATGGAATTTAACCCGGAGGCTAATCTGGTGGAATTTCTCATCTCTCCTTCCACCTTGCACTTTGATATACAGCAGGAGGCGACCACCATTGCCAAAAAGATAGCGGAAAGCATGCGTATTGTAGGCTTGCTGGCCGTAGAAATGTTTTTGGATAAGCATGGCCGTATACTGGTGAATGAACTGGCCCCGCGCCCGCATAACAGCGGCCACCAAACCATTGAGGGCAACGTAGTTTCGCAGTTTGAGCAGCACCTGCGCGCCATTTTCGACCAGCCGCTGGGCAGTACCTCGAGCCTTTCCAACGCCATCATGATTAACTTGTTGGGCGAAGCTGGCTATGAAGGACCTGCCCGTTACCAGGGCATCGAAAAGGTGTTGAAATGCCCCGGCGTGTACATTCATTTATATGGCAAGGCGCTTACCAAACCTTTCCGTAAAATGGGGCATGTTACCATTGTAGATGATGACCGTGAAAAAGCCGTTGAAACTGCAAGATTTGTGCAGCGCACCTTGAAAGTGATTAGTTAATAAACATCTACTAATGTCATTATTATCACCATGTCATTACAAGGAACGGAGCAATGACGAGGTGATAATAAAATAGAATAGTAAAATAAATCAACAATGAACACAAAAATAAAAGCCGGC
>CAXTCH010000336.1:0-4327 GCA_964241945.1 uncultured Mucilaginibacter sp. | reverse complement strand
TGGCGCCGTCAAAGTTCAGGTACTACCCCCAGTTCGACCTTTCCTGCACGGTCCCGCTGCCTACGTTGCCGGTAATGTAAGGCTGGCAGTTGAGCAACTGGCACAGCTCCAGGAACTCGTTGGTGCCAAAGCTATTGTCCTCTACCACGCCGCCCCAATTGGTATTAATCATTTTAGGGCGCTGGCTGCTCAGGCCAATTCCGTCGCGCCAGTGATACTCGTCGGCAAAGCAGCCGCCCGGCCAGCGCAGGTTCGGAATTTTAATTCTTTTCAATGCTTCTACCACATCCATGCGGATACGGCTTTTCTTTTGTGCAGCATCAGCCGCATTCAACCAAAACCCGTCGTAAATACCACGCCCCAGGTGCTCGGCAAACTGCCCGTAGATATGGCGGCTGATGGTGAGTTTTGAATCGGAGTTAATGGTTGCCAAGGCGGTATTTTGTGCATTTGCCGCTGTAGTTACAGCCAGGAAAAGCAGTAGCAGATATTTTTTCAAAGAGAATGGCTTTTATGTATCACAAATGTGCTGAATAGTATCGGGAAAGTTTTTGCATTTATTACCTTGCATTGAGCATTATTTGACTTAATGCCCTTGATAACCCGATAGATCCGCCCTGTATGAAAGCTCCCATCTACCGCTGCCTGCTCGCTGCTGTGCTGCTGACGTCGCTTTGCTTTGCGTTTAAACCAAAGCCTAAGGTGTTGCCCTATAAATTTAAATTTCAGGACCGTTCGCTGAATATCGAGGCCCGGGTAAATGACCTGGTTGCACGCATGACGCTGGAAGAGAAAGTAGCCCAGATGCTCAACGCCGCACCAGCCATTCCGCGGCTGGGTGTACCGGCTTATAACTGGTGGAGCGAAAGTTTGCACGGTGTGGCGCGTACGCCGTTTAAAGTAACGGTATACCCGCAGGCCATCGGTATGGCGGCCACCTTTGACGTGAACAGCCTGCACCAAATGGGCGATTACACCGCCGATGAAGGCCGGGCCATCTACAACATCAGTACAAAAAATAATAACCGGGATATTTATTTGGGCCTAACTTACTGGACGCCCAACATCAACATTTTCCGCGATCCGCGTTGGGGACGCGGACAGGAAACCTACGGTGAGGACCCCTTCCTGACCGCCTCCATGGGCAAAGCTTTTGTAACCGGCCTGCAGGGTAACGACCCGGTTTATTTAAAGGCTGCTGCCTGCGCCAAGCATTATGCCGTACATAGCGGCCCCGAACCTACCCGCCATAACTTTGACGTAAACCCCAGCGATTATGATTTATGGGATACTTACCTCCCGGCTTTCCGCAACCTGGTGGTGAATGCCAAAGTAGCCGGGGTAATGTGCGCCTACAATGCCTTCAGAGGCCAGCCCTGCTGCGGAAGCGATATTTTACTGACCAATATTCTGCGCGATAAATGGAAGTTTACCGGTTACATGACTTCGGACTGCGGCGCGATAGATGATTTTTACCAGCGGCACAAAACCCATACCAGCGCCGAAACCGCCTCGGCAGATGCCGTACTGCATGGCACGGATGTAGAATGCGGCAATGTATCGTACCTGTCGCTGCAAAAAGCGGTGCACGACAAAATGATTACCGAGCAGCAAATTGATGTATCGGTAAAGCGCTTGTTTACCATCCGGTTTCGTTTGGGTATGTTCGACCCGCCGGGCAGCCATCCCTATGATAAAATCGGGGCCTCCGCTTTAGAAGCACCGGCGCACAAAGCACTGGCGCTGAAGATGGCCCAGCAATCCATCATACTGCTTAAAAATGAAAACCATTTGCTGCCGCTCAGCAAAAATTTAAAGCATATTGCGGTAATAGGGCCTAATGCCGATAACCCGGAAAGCGTGCTGGGCAATTATAATGGAATACCTTCCGAAATCTCTACCCCTTACCAGGCCATCAAAGCCAAACTGGGCAGCCGTGCCGACGTGTATTACGACCAGGCGATTGATTATGTGAAAGACAGCTATACCCGGTATATCAACTTCGGGCAAGATGCCTCTTACGAGGGAAAGAAAGGTTTCAAAGCCGAATATTTCACTACGACGGACTTAAGCGGTACCCCTGCCATTACACGTACAGAAAATGTGATTAACGATTTTTGGCGTACTGATTTTACCTCCGAGCAGATTGCTCAAACCCACTTTGCAGGGCGCTGGACCACCGACTACACCTCACCTGCTGATGAGGACGTGGTTTTTGAACTGGGAGGCGATGAAACCCTGCGCCTGGCCATTGATGGTGAGCAGAAAATCCTCATCCGGCCCAACCAAAGCTACGGGCAGCGCACCTATACCCTGCATGCAGTTAAAGGTAAAACCTACCGCATTGTTACCCAATATTACCATACCGACGACCATCCGGAATTTAGCTTTAAAGCCGGTGTGGTGGTTAAAAATGACCCGGAAGCTGTGGCCAAACGGGTAAGCAGCGCAGATGCCGTTATTTTTGTGGGCGGCATTTCGCCGCAGCTGGAAGGCGAAGAAATGCCTGTAACTTATGAAGGCTTTAAAGGCGGCGACCGCACCTCCATTATGCTGCCTAAAGTACAAACCGAACTGTTAAAAGCATTACAGCAAACCGGCAAGCCGGTAATTTTTGTATTAATGACCGGCAGCGCCATTGCCGTGCCCTGGGAGGCCGAACATTTGCCGGTTATTGTTAACGCCTGGTATGGCGGACAGGCAGCAGGCACTGCCCTGGCCGACGTGCTGTTTGGCGATTACAATCCCGCTGGCCGCCTGCCGGTTACCTTTTATGCCGGCGACAGTGATTTGCCCGGCTTCGATGATTATTCTATGCACAACCGTACGTACCGCTATTTTACCGGCAAACCTTTATACGGTTTTGGTTATGGGTTAAGCTATACACAGTTTACCTACAGTCCGCTGCATTTACCATCTGTCATCACCAAAGGCAAACTTTTAACCATGCATGTACAGGTGAAGAATACCGGGAAATATGACGGTGAGGAAGTTGCTGAACTTTACATTACCCATAAAGGTTTGCAAACGCCCGCCCCTATCCGCGCCTTAAAAGGGTTTAAGCGCATCTTTATCAAAGCCGGTGCTACGCAGGATGTTGTTTTTACCTTGAAACCCGAAGACCTGTCAGTCGTGCTATCTGATGGACAGCTAAAGGAAGTTCCCGGCAGCCTCACTATCAGCGTTGGCGGCAGCCAGCCGGATGCAAGTACCGCAGCAATGAGGAAAACGGTAAGCGGCGCAGTGCGGATCTTATAACGTAAGCATAATAAAAGCGTCATAGCGAGGTACGAACCTATCTTCAATATGCTAAGTAAACTTGCTTAGCGGCTCTGCAAGTTGAAGATGGGTTCGTACCTCGCTATGACGCGCTGAGTAATTACGTTACTATTCCCCCTTCAGCCAATTTTTTATCTTTTTAAAGATGTCCTCTTTGCGGGGCTTGGGCTTACCATCGTGGGTAAACCCGTTTTCAAAATGCTGTTGCAATTGCTGTGCATAGGCCTGCTGCCCGGCGCTGCCTTTGCTCCATTGCTCAATATAGGGCAGCACATTGGGGCTTAGCATACTGTTCATGGATACCGTTTGGTATTCGCTGCGCCCGGTGGGGTTTATGTTGGGGTTAATTTCGGGCTGCCCGTTCTCGGCAAAGTAATCGATCTGATAAATCTGCGGGTTAAGCTTCTTTAAGCGTTGAGTACCTTTGCGCTCATTGCGCCAGGGGTGCTCGCCTTTGTGCAGCTGCTGCAATAAAAACTCCCGCTTCCACAACGTCACCTGGTGCGACATCAGGAAATTGGATTGTGCATTATCCAGCAAAGCGACTTCGAAACCCTCAATACGGATACCTGTAGAATTGGTACGGTAAGCGTCAGAACTGGTTAGCTTTACCTGCTGCCAACGCTCTGAAGCAGTTAGTCTGAACAACTGCTTAAAAAACTCACCGTTAACCGGCCGGTTTAGCCACATATCTTCCTGAAAGTAAAGCACGTAATCCTCTTTCACTACTTTGCGCAGCAAAAAGGCCAGACGGTCAGCCCACTCTCCTTTTCCTGATTTTATGGTGTCAAAGCCGGCTACCTGCGCATCTATTGTTTCGGTAGCAAAATAATACCGGCAGGGAACAGAGAAATCCCAATGTTGCTCAAAGGCATAGGCAAAGCCAGGGTATAGAAACTGATAGCGGTCGCAGGTGTGCACCAGCAGGGCAACGGTGGCCGGTTGGGGATTGGGGGCAGTCATTACGCAAATATCTCATTTATCCCGGCCCGCCGCCGAATTAATTATCTTAGCGCCGCCATGTCATCGCACCATATTGTACGGGAAA
>CAXTCH010000335.1:0-4329 GCA_964241945.1 uncultured Mucilaginibacter sp. | reverse complement strand
CCATCTCGTACACCCGCATCTTGTTGCCCCGGGCACCGCATTCCAGAAAAAAGTTATGCAGCAGATCCAGCTTCAGGTTACCGCTGTTAAAAACGTTCTGGCCTGTCCAAAACTGCCCCATCGAGTCCACCGGCAACGCTGTCTGCGCTGATGCCGTGTAATGATAGGTATTGCGAAAATCAGCAGCTTCCTGCAGCGGGCCGGGCACTGGGTCTGTGCCGCGCTTAGTGGCGCCGGTGAGCAGCAGATTGATGGCGTAGGTGACCGCCTCAATGTGGCTGTACTCTTCTCCGGCAATGCTGGCAATGACATCATAAAACGGGCGGAGGCGTTTACGCCCGCGGAAGTTAAACGACTGAAAGGTATAGTTCATCAGCGTTGACATCTCGCCAAATTTACCGCCCAATAATTCCTGGAGGGCCGCTGCATCATTGGGAGATGGCTTTTTAGGGATGGGCAGATCAACGGCCATCTTGTCGAGTTTTAAAATCATAAGGTGAAGTATTACTTAAGTGATGAAAAAAATAATTTAAAGTGCGCAGGCAGGCTTATTCACTGCGGGCACGGATACAAACAAAAGGACGAATAAGAAGATGCTGAACGGCACCCTGCAGCAAAGGCGGATACTGTTGGATTTAAAGTGGCGGAAAACCGGGTGCATTAGCTGCATAGTAGTTAAATGATCTGCCGGAGTAACCTTTGTTTAATGTATTTGCAAAGACGGCGGCCATTAACGAACAGACCTTTGAATCATTCAAATTTGATCGAAAGACCCAAGGTTACCAGTCGGGATTATAAATTGCTCATCTTTTATTGTTAAACTTCCATTCAGATATCCGCGAAGGACGCGAAAAAGTTTTTGCGTTGATGTTTGATATGAATAAACTACGGGAAGAATTCATTTACCGACAATTGAAAGCTGCTAACTAATTTCGGCTTTATATATTAACTTATCCTTTACAAGTTTACCTTTCTAAAGAAACAGTTAGCTATAACTTTCATACTTTACCAACAACTAATTTATCTACAGTTGCATTTAATGGGGTTAGTAACCTTTAAATTACTACCGAAATGTAGTTGAGCAGATAGTTGACTTGAGGTGGACATTTTTGGAGCCTAATTGCCGGAATAACCATAATGAGCTCAAATATTAAAACAGTGAACAACCAAAAACCTGAATAGCCCTGATCATGCAGGCGCTTAATAGAGGTGGCTGCAATGATCAAAAATAATAGAAGATAAAGTATGAATGTAGCTCCATCGCCTATAGCAAACAATGGCAAGTTATAAAGCATATAAGAAGGTACACCAATAAAACAGGGAAGCCAGCCAAAAAGCCCCTTTTGATAAGCGGCCGTTTGAAATAAATAGCAAATGGGTTACAGGTAGCTTTTGTTTCAGGCGCATAGACCGTTTTGGCAATACGTTAGTATATTATTACTTTCAATTATAATTATAGCCGCTTATGTTAAATGTAATATGATACCCAGAGGTAAATTATATATCAGCTATATGGACTTAATAGCTGGGGCTTATTATTGCCTTACCGATCGCTTTCGCTCACAAAGGCCGGATGCCGATCAATACGCAAACGAATTGCTTTGTCTCTCTGTGAGGACTGGCATCGATCTGGTATTAAATGCTTTGAATTTTCCGTCAGGCTTCGAGATGATTGTTACCGATATCAATATCCCGGATATGTTTGCAATAATTAACTGGCACGAACTAACGCTGGTGCCAATTTCTGTTAACAAACACACCTTAAATATAACTGCTTCTCAAGTGGAAGCTGCTATTACGCCAGCAACCAAAGCTATACTCATCACCCATCTTTTTGGTAGCATCATGGAAACTGAAGCGATTGTTGCCATAGCCAAAAAGCATAATCTCATTATATTTGAGGATTGCGCACAGGCGTATGCCGGTAAAATTTATGAAGGAAATCCTGCCTCGGATATAGTGATGTTCAGTTTTGGCTTTATAAAAACCAATACAGCCATTAGTGGAGCGATAATCAAAATTAAAGATTCCGCTTTATATGCGGGTGTCGCTGCACTTAATGAACAATATGACCAGCAAGGCACCGGAAAGTATTTTAAAAAGCTTTGTAAAGCATTTTTTGTGAAGCTACTCACCAATAAAACCATCTATACCTGTTTTTATCATTTAGTGAAAGCTTCAGGGAAGGAATTTGAGGAGGTGTTGGATGGCAGTACCAAAGGATTTCCCGGCGACGATATTTTTAAACATATCAGATATCAGTTGTCTACGCCAAATCAAAGACTGTTCCGAAAGAAGCTTGCTGCTTTTAACCAGCGTAGTGTAACTGAAAGGATAGAATTGGCCAACAATATTTTGCCAGGTATCCCCGATGATTATAAAATCGGCTTTAAGAACAAGAAACACACTTATTGGGTAATGCCTGTTGAAACCCAGAATCCGGATGGCCTAATCAAGCACTTGCGTAGTAACGGTTTCGATGCCTCGCAAAAAGCATCAAGTTTAATCAAGCTAAATAAACCAAATACCATTCCCGCTCCCGAAGACCTGGTATTGGATAACCTTGTTTATTTGCCTGTTTATCCGGCCATGAGTAAAAAAGACCGTAGCAAATTAACACAGCTTTTGATTGATTTCGCATTGGTGAAATAGTTTAACTTTGCAACATGCCCGCCACACAACGTATTAAAGTAGCCGTTGATGCCGTTGTATTTGGATATACTTCTAAAGAGGGTTTGTCTGTGCTATTAATTAAGCGTAACATTCAGCCTTTTAAAAATAGCTGGGCTCTTCCCGGTGGTTTGGTCGGGGATGATGAATCGCTGGAGGTGGCCATTCAGCGTGAGTTGAAGGAGGAAACCGGAGTTAGTATCAATTATTTAGAACAGTTGTACAGCTTTGGCAAGCCGGGTCGCGATCCGCGTAACCGGGTAATCTCCATCACTTACTATGGTTTGGTTAAACCTGATGCTTTTGAACTGCATGCCGATACCGATGCTGCCGACGTAGGCTGGTTCAATATAAAAAAGCTTCCTCCATTGGCTTTTGATCATCAGGAAATCTTAAATGCCGCGCATGAGCGTTTGAAAAACAAAATGCTTTACCAACCCGTGGGTTTTGAACTGCTGGACGAAAAGTTCCCTTTTTCAGAACTGGAAAAACTGTATATGGCCGTTTTGGATCGCCCTATTGACCGGCGCAACTTTAAAAAGAAAATAACAAAGTTTGGTTTTTTAGAGGAAACTACTCAAAAACAATCCTTATACGGTGCCGGTCGCCCCGGTAATCTTTTCCGTTTTAATGAGCAAAAATACTTCCAGCTACAAAAAAAAGGTTTCAGCTTCGAGATCTGAATCTTTAAAAACAAAAATTAAACAAAAAAATAATTTGTGTATTTAAAACGCATATTTATATTTGCGTATAATTAACGCAAAATTTATGAAAACAGCAGTAATCATCGCACGCTTTCAAACCCCATACCTGCACGAAGGGCATAAGCAACTCATCAGTATGGTTAAGGAAAACCATGCCAAGCTGATCATTTTATTAGGTGTAAGTCCTTTGGTAGGTAGCCGCAAAAACCCTTACGATTATTATACACGTGAAAAGATGATCAAGAAGGATTATCCGGAAGCAATTGTGTTGCCCGTAAGCGATCATCCGAGCGATAAAACGTGGTCGGTTAGTATCGACAATTTACTTAAAGGTGTTTTTCCGAATGAACACTTTAGCCTGTTTGGCAGCCGCGACAGCTTCATTCCTTATTACTCAGGCCGGTTTGAAACGGTTGAACTACCTGAGCATGGCGATTACAACGCTACCGAACTACGCAAACAATATGCAGATAAAGTATTTGCTTCCAACGATTTCAGAGCAGGTATTCTGTATGCCTTGTATAACCAGTACACCAAGGTTTATCCAACGGTTGACATCGCTTGTTTCCGAAATAATAAGACCGAGATACTGCTTGGTAAAAAGGCTACTAATAACAAATGGCGCTTTATAGGCGGCTTTGCCGATCCGGAGGACGAAAGTTACGAAGCAGCCGCCAAACGTGAACTGATGGAAGAATGCGGTGAGATGGAGATCGGTGAAATGACTTACGAAACATCTGCCAAAATAAACGACTGGCGCTACCGTAACGAAGCTGATAAGATCATCACTCTGTTGTTTAGCTGCGATTATATAAGCGGTTCACCCGCTGCGCAGGACGCTATTATAGACCTGGACTGGTTCTCGGTGGCTGGCCTGCCAAAGATGATGTAGAACCAACCGATTAGCCCTGAACACTTAGAAATGTTCAAAGTAGTTGTTGCCAAATACCTTAAA
>CAXTCH010000334.1:0-4332 GCA_964241945.1 uncultured Mucilaginibacter sp. | reverse complement strand
GCCTACCCGGAAGGCCTCGCCATTCGGGAAACCGGCTATCCCCAAAGTTTTACTGAAGCCGTTACCGCCTGAAATTTCGGGATTGAAATAGGCCTCGGCTCCTTTCCATAAACGTGCGCCGCCAAACAGGGTAGAGGTAAGGGTAGTAGCAGTTTCAGTATGGGTATCTAAACTATTGTCGCCGCTGTAGGGCGCTGAAAAGCTAGGATGGGTTTGGCTGATGATAGTTTGCTGAAAATGAAAGTTAAAGCGCTGCTGCTTAATCGTGGTATCCTGCTTTTTATCTGAGCCGTATTGCTGACCTTGTGTGCCCTGCGCTTTAATAAAGCCTGAAAGAAAAACGATAGGTATACTGAGGAGTAAAAATTTCCGCATAAGTAAGATTTGGGCTAAAATTAAAATTTTTAATTTAACTCAACCTTACCCCGCCTATATTAAACTGATAGTCGCTTACGAATTATAAACGATGACAGGCCTGCAGGTAATTTACAATCACGGAGGTAGCGCCGGTATGCTCCTGTACATACTGCCTGGCCTTAGCCCCGGCCTGTAAGCGAAATTGCACATTAGTAATAAGCCTGCTACCGGTTTGGTTCAATTCATCGGCGTCCTGAATACTGAAACCTGCCTGCAGCCCTATCAGTTCACGGGCTTCCCTGAATTTTTGATAGTTCGGGCCAAAAATAACGGACAGGCCAAAAGCCGCAGCTTCCAGCGTGTTATGAATACCTACTCCAAAGCCACCGCCAATATAGGCTACTTCAGCATAGGGGTATAAAGCCGATAACATGCCTATATTATCAATAATTAAAATCTGGTAGCCGGACAGCGGTTTAATAGCGCTTTCAATAGCCGAAAACCGGAGGGTTTCAGCAGCAGGCAATAATTTCAGCAGTTGGCTGATTTTATCCTCTGCAATCTCATGGGGCGCAAAAATAAATTTCCAGTCGGTATGCTGATGAACCAGATTAATCAGCAATTCTTCATCCTGCGGCCAGGTGCTGCCCCCTATAAATAAGGACCGGTTGTTTTTAAACGCTTGTATCAGGGGTAAAGGTTTTGGCTGCTGCGCATTGGTCCACACCCGGTCGAACCGGGTATCGCCGCTTACCTGTACCTGGGTAATGCCGATGCTTTGCAATAATTGGCATGAGCTTTCATCCTGTACAAAAAAACGGCTTACCATATTCAGTATGCTGCGGTGCAAGCCGCCATACCACTTAAAAAATACCTGATTCGGCCTGAAAATACCCGATATGAGGTATACAGGAATATGACGCTTATGCAATTGATTAAAAAAATGATACCAGTACTCGTACTTGGTAAATACGGCAAACCTGGGTTGCAGGGCTTCAATAAACTCAAGGGCATTGGCGGCCGTATCCAGCGGTAAGTAATAAACAGCATCAGCCAGCGGCGTATTTTTACGAATTTCATAGCCCGATGGCGAGAAGAAGGTGATCGCAAACTTTTCGCCGGGATAAATCAGGCGCAATTGCTCCAATACCGGGCGGCCCTGCTCAAATTCGCCCAGCGAGGCAAAATGAAACCAGATGCAGCCTGATGGAAATGATGTAACTTTCTGCTCTCTCCGCCCGTTTACCCACCGCCCGGCTTTAGCATTGAATAAGGCGGCTACTTTAACCAGAAGATAGTAAAGTTGAATACCAATATTATATATTAAAAGCATTTATCATTGAATTTATTATCTTCGTCGGGCGCAAAAATAACAACTATCACAAATTAATTCGCTTTTATGAAAATCGCTGTTGTTGGAACAGGTTATGTGGGTTTAGTAACCGGTACATGCTTAGCCGAAACAGGTAACGAAGTTATCTGCGTAGACATCAATGAGCAAAAGGTTAAAATGATGCAGGAAGGCCAGCTTCCGATCTATGAACCCGGGCTCGACCTACTGTTTCACCGAAATATCAAACAAAACCGGCTTACTTTTACCACTAACTTGGCTGAGGCTATTGCTGAGGCAAAAATTATCTTTTTAGCCTTGCCAACCCCCCCGGGTGGCGATGGCGCTGCCGACCTGAGCTATGTGCTGGGAGCCGCTAAAGATATTGCTAAAATCATCACCGAATATAAGGTAATTGTCACCAAGTCGACCGTGCCGGTGGGTACTGCCGATAAGGTAACTGCTGTATTGAGAGAGCATACCGAGGTAGAATTTGCTGTGGTTTCAAACCCTGAATTTTTGCGTGAAGGTGTGGCGGTAGATGACTTTATGAAGCCTGACCGTGTGGTAGTGGGCACCTTAGATGAGCGGGCACGTAAACTGATGGGTGAATTGTACGCCCCTTACGTACGCCAGGGCAACCCGGTTGTTTTTATGGATGAGCGCTCTTCGGAGCTAACCAAATATGCTGCCAACTCCTTTCTGGCTACCAAAATTTCGTTTATGAATGAAATTGCCAATATGTGTGAGCTGGTAGGAGCCGATGTGGACATGGTGCGCCGGGGTATAGGCGCTGATGAGCGTATTGGCCGCCGCTTTTTGTTTGCAGGCATTGGCTACGGCGGCAGCTGCTTCCCCAAGGATGTACAGGCGCTGGCCAAATCAGCCGAAGAAAATAAGTACGATTTCCGCATTCTGAATTCAGTAATGCAGGTAAACGAGATACAGAAAAAGGTATTGGTTGAGAAGGTAAAAAAATATTATAACAATGACCTGACAGGCAAGCACTTTGCTATGTGGGGCTTGGCCTTTAAGCCTGAAACGGATGATATACGTGAAGCGCCTGCACTATATATTATTGATGCACTATTGGAAGCCGGAGCTACCGTAACTGCTTATGACCCGGAAGGCATGCCGAATGTGAAGAAAACAATCGGCGATAAGATTGCTTATGCAGATAATCGTTATGACGCATTGGCCAACGCTGATGCGCTGCTGATTGTTACCGAATGGTCGGTATTCCGTACGCCGGATTTTAATTTTATTAAAGATAAAATGAACGCGCCGGTAATTTTTGATGGCCGTAATTTGTACGACCTTGACAGAATGCAGGAGTGTGGTTTTTATTACAACAGTATTGGCAGAAAAACAGTAAATTAAATGGCACGTAAACGCATATTGATTACCGGTGCAGCCGGGTTTTTAGGTTCGCATCTTTCCGATCGCTTTATTAAGGAGGATTACCATGTAATTGCCATGGATAATCTGATCACCGGTGATCTGCGCAATATTGAGCATTTGTTTAAGCTCGAAAATTTCGAGTTTCATAACCATGATGTTTCCAAGTACGTACATGTATCAGGCGATATCGACTATATCCTGCATTTCGCTTCGCCGGCCAGCCCGATTGATTACCTGAAAATTCCTATTCAAACTTTAAAGGTAGGATCGTTAGGTACGCATAACCTGCTGGGCCTCGCGCTGGCCAAAAAGGCGCGTATTCTGGTGGCTTCCACTTCCGAAATTTATGGTGACCCCAATGTAAACCCGCAACCCGAAGAATACTGGGGCAATGTAAACCCGGTGGGGCCGCGTGGGGTTTATGATGAGGCCAAGCGTTTTCAGGAAGCCATTACCATGGCTTATCATACCTTCCATGGTTTAGAAACCCGCATTGTACGCATCTTTAATACTTATGGCCCCCGTATGCGGCTAAACGACGGACGTGTACTGCCGGCCTTCATTGGTCAGGCCCTGCGCGGCGAACCGCTGACTATGTTTGGTGATGGTTCACAAACCCGTGCATTCTGTTATGTGGATGACTTAGTGGAAGGCATTTATCGCTTGCTGCACAGTGATTATGCGCAGCCGGTAAACATTGGTAACCCCGATGAAATTACGATTAAAGAGTTTGGCGAAGAGATTATTAAGCTGACCGGTACCAACCAGGAACTGGTAAGCAAACCGCTGCCTACCGATGACCCCAAACAGCGCCGTCCGGATATTACGAAAGCCAAAGCCATATTAGGCTGGGAGCCTAAAGTGTCCCGAAGCGAGGGTTTGAAGATCACTTACGAATATTTTAAATCATTGCCTGAAAAGGAAATCCAGCATAAAGATTTTACTTATTATAACAAATACTAATGGCGAAGATATTAGTAACGGGGGGCTTGGGGTTTATCGGTTCGCACACGGTTGTGGAACTGGTAAAGGCAGGCTATGAACCGGTAATAGCGGATGATTTATCCAACTCCAATATTAAAATACTGGAGCAGCTGACTAAAATATTAGGCTCGAAGCCGAAGTTTTATGAACTGGATTTATGCAGTGAGGCCGATGTACGGAATTTAACCACCGCCGAACCCGATTTAGAAGGCATTATTCATTTTGCTGCATTTAAGGCGGTTGGAGAATCGGTGCAATAC
>CAXTCH010000333.1:0-4350 GCA_964241945.1 uncultured Mucilaginibacter sp. | reverse complement strand
TGGAAATTACCAACCGGCTCAACTTTTTGAACGATGTAGGCCTGGGTTATTTAACCCTAAACCGCTTGTCGAATACCTTATCGGGCGGAGAGTCGCAGCGCATCAATCTGGCCACTTCGTTGGGCAGTAGTTTGGTGGGGTCGGTATATGTGCTGGATGAACCGAGTATCGGCCTGCATCCGCGCGATACACAACGCTTGATTGGTGTGCTTAAATCATTGCGCGACGTAGGCAATACGGTATTGGTGGTAGAACACGAGGAAGAGATTATGCAGGCGGCCGACCATTTAATTGATATCGGCCCCGAAGCAGGTACGCATGGCGGTGAGCTGATATTCGCCGGGACGTATGATGAGATGATTAAAGATGAAAATAGTTTGACCGGCCGTTACCTGAGCGGTAAGGAAGAAATCACCTTGCCCGAGCAACGCCGTAAATGGAACGACTATGTACTGATTAAAGGCGCCCGTGAAAATAACCTGAAAAATATCGAGGTTAAATTTCCGCTGGGTGTGCTTACAGTAGTGACGGGTGTTTCCGGCTCGGGTAAAACCAGTTTGGTAAAACGCATCCTGCACCCGGCCCTGCAAAAAACGCTGGGCAATTACTCGGGCGAGCAAACCGGGCAGTATGATGCTATTGAAGGTGATTATGCCAAGATAGAGCAAATTGAAATGGTGGATCAGAACCCGATTGGCCGTTCGTCACGCTCTAACCCGGTTACTTATGTAAAGGCTTGGGACGATATTCGTAATCTGTTTGCCGCTCAGCCGGCGGCTAAGGCTGCAGGGCTTAAACCCTCGGCTTTTTCGTTTAATGTAGAGGGCGGCCGTTGCGATGTGTGCCAGGGTGAGGGCGAGGTAAAAATTGAGATGCAGTTTATGGCCGACATCTTTTTGCCTTGTGAAGCCTGCAACGGTAAGCGATTCAAGCAGCATATTCTGGATGTAACATTTAAGGAAAAGAACGTATCGGAAATACTGGAAATGACGATTGATGAGGCGTTGCTGTTTTTTGAGGGCGAAAACAAAATTTATAATAAACTCAGGCCCTTGCAGGAAGTAGGGTTGGGTTATGTGCAGTTAGGTCAATCCTCTAATACGTTGTCGGGCGGCGAGGCGCAACGCATCAAGCTGGCTTCCTTCCTGGTAAAAGGGAACAATGCCAATAAAACCCTGTTCATTTTTGATGAGCCGACTACCGGCCTGCACTTTGCAGATATCAAGAAGCTCCTCAAATCTTTTGACGCTCTGCTGGAACAAGGCAATACCATTGTGGTAATTGAGCACAACATGGATGTAATAAAAAGCGCCGATTGGGTGATCGACATCGGCCCCGAGGGTGGCGACAAAGGCGGCAACCTGGTATTTGAAGGTGTACCTGAAGACTTGGTTAAGCTAAAGAAGAGTTATACCGGGCAGTTTTTGAAGGAGCGGTTGGGGAAGTAAAGCTCATTTGCAGTGCATACAAAGAACTAAAGAAGGTAAGGTGCAAGGAATAATTTAAATTTAGCGGAATCTAAGCATCAGAAAATTATTATTGTTTTAAGGGATTAAAACCAGCTTTTTAGCTTTTCATCTTTTTCGCGTTCAGTAAATTTTGGTTCCTTGCTTACAATAGTTTTCATCAAACTTCGACTATTACTTTTTTGATTCAAGATTTCTATCCCAAAAGCTATCAAAACAAATGGTATTGCAAGCAAGACAAAAAAGTCAGTTAGAAAAGTCATAAGCAGAGAGCCCAATATTATGATTGCTGGTTGCCAGTAAGCAATGAAATATAATAGTTCAATGGTTGTAGTTCCATTTAGTTCTTTTATAGTAAATATTCCTTTATTGAGCTTGAATGCTCCAGCCCCTCTCAAACGGAACAGTCCAAGCGTACAATCCTCAAACACAATTGTAAAATCTGTTTCCTCCACAATGCGATATTCTTCCTTCAGTAATTCTGCAACAATCTGTTCTTTTACCACCGGCAATTCTAAAAAAACGCATTCTGAGAGTTGATAGCTCACTGTAAAATCGATGCGATACTTACTCATAGTTATATAACTGATTTAAGAATAGTTACTAATTTATTGAGGTAAATATTATGCAGATTGTCAACCACTAAAGTGATTGCATGTAGAATAGATTAAAAGTCTGTGGTCGGTGTTATCACCGCACCACCCACATGCTGTGCGAATAAGAAGAGTGGTACGGTGATAACACCGACCACAGACTGGAGTCTTTAATGGCCTGCTTAGTAAAACTTATTGTATAAGCCATTTATGAGTTCGATTTACGGTTAGCTTCAATCATCGTAAAAGCTTCTTGCGTAGCAACGCGCTCCCCGGTATTATTCTTTTTAACTTCATCATAAAGGCGGATATCTTCTGATTCATCTAATGCGTCCATAATTAAATCAAATTCATCAGCTGGGAGTACCACTAATGATTTGTTGCCATAGATGTCATTTGTGTATTGAGGATGTACAGTAAGCATATTCTAAATTACTTTAAAAAATTGAATATTCAAGCCCGTTATAGAAAGATTAAAGTTGTTGCCCCTGAAATAATTTGCATCTTTAAACCGATGAAGCGTTGTTATTGGTTTGCTTGTTTGCTTTTGTTAATCTTATCCGCTTGTCAGCAAAGCGATTCCGGCCAGCACAAAACCATTTTCAACTTTAACATGGACGAGGGCCTCACCTCCATGGACCCCGCCTTTGCCCGTAACCGCAACGCCTTGTGGATTGACAACCAGTTGTACAACGGCCTGGTGCAGATTGACGACAGCCTGCATACGCAGCCCTGCATTGCCAAAAGCTGGCAGCTGTCAACTGATGAACTTACCTACACTTTCCATCTGCGTAAGGATGTGTATTTTCATGATGCGGCGCAATTTGCACAGGGCAAGGGCCGGCGTGTGGTAGCGGCCGATTTTGCCTACAGCTTCGGCCGGTTGATCGATCCTAAAGTGGCTTCCTCCGGTTCGTGGATATTCAGCGATAAAGTAGCCGGTAAGCAATCGTTTGTTGCGGTGGACGACACCACTTTTCAAATTCGCTTAAAGCAGCCTTTCCCACCATTGCTAAGTTTGCTCACCGCACAATATTGCGGCGTAGTGCCGCACGAGGTGGTGGATTATTACGGTAAAGATTTTCGTAACCATCCGGTAGGCACTGGGCCGTTTCGGTTTAAATACTGGAAGGAAGGGGAGGTGCTGGTGCTATTGAAAAATGACCATTACTGGGAAAAGGACGCCAGCGGACATGCCCTGCCTTATCTGGATGCGGTGCACTCTACCTTCATCAGTGATAAGCAAACGGCCTTTATGGAGTTTATTAAGCACAAACTCGACTTTTTTAGTAGTATTGATGGCAGCTATCGCGACGATATCCTGACCAAGAGTGGGCATATCACCCAAAAACACAAAGGGCAGTTTCAACTCATCATCAGTCCGTACCTGAATACGGAATATATGGGCATATTGGTGGATTCAAATTTGTCTATTGTAAAGCATTCACCATTAAAGCTGCTTAAAGTGCGGCAGGCTATTGAGTATGCTATCGACAAACAAAAGATGGTAAAATACCTGCGCAACAGTGTGGGTACGCCGGGTGATGCAGGATTTATTCCGCAGGGTATGCCGGGCTTTGATGCTAAGGAGGTACGGAGTTATCGTTATGATCCGGCCAAAGCCCGTCAACTGTTAGCCGAAGCCGGTTTCCCGGATGGAAAGAATCTGCCCGAAATCTTACTAAGTACCACCACCACTTACCGCGACTTAATTGAATTTATCCAGGGCGAATTGAACAAAGCCGGTATCCGCACCCGGGTGGAGGTAGTGCAGGGCGCCAGTCTGCGTGAACTGATTGCCAAAAATGGTGTTAGCTTTTTCCGCGGTTCCTGGGTAGCCGATTATCCCGATGCTGAAAATTATTTGTCGCTATTCTATTCAAAAAATAAAATTCCCTTCGGCCCTAATTATACTGGTTTTAACAACCGTCAGTTCGATACCCTATTTGAACAGGCATACCAGGTAAGCAATAACCTACAGCGTTATGCGCTTTACCGCCGCATGGATAACCTGGTGATGCAACAAGCGCCGGTGATTATTTTATATTACGATAAGCAGGTCAACCTGTACCAAAACAACATCAGCGGCTTTAGCCAAAATGCGGAAGGTTTACTGACGTTGAAAAGGGTGCAAAAGAAGTAAAACTTCAAGAAAATTTTTCTAAGCAAGTATTAAGGGGAGATATCTCTCCAAAGCTGCTATTGTTCTTCCAGGTTATTTTTATGTTTTATAAGCTGAATCCAAGAACGACCTTTAATACTTCCAAAAAAGGCGGCCAATTCTGCTTGGT
>CAXTCH010000332.1:0-4359 GCA_964241945.1 uncultured Mucilaginibacter sp. | reverse complement strand
TGTTTCAAAAATAATCTTAAGCCATATTAAAAAGCAAGGTAGCGCTTTAAGGGCATAAGGTTTTATATATTGGCGGTTGACGGACTGCGGAAACAAATCGGAAGGCGAGAGGCTGGTGACCAGTAAGGCAAATATCAGCAAACCAATCTCTAAAGCTGTAAGCGGCCGGTTTAAATTTACAAACCAAATGGCCACTCCGACGAAAGCAATGATGTAAGTTGGCGACTCGGAACTGGAACTAAAAATAATGGTGAAAATCAGGGTTGACGCAAGTATAGTCAGTTGATAGGGCAACTTTTGATAGTCTTTTATCCGGGTATAGGATAACAGAAACAATACAATAGCCGGAACAAGCACCAGTGTGTTTTGCAAATGCGGATAATTAAAAATACGCCGGATCATGCCCATTACCGATATATCCTGCATACTTGAAAAGGCGTTGGCCAGATTTTTTTCGTGTAGGCTGCTGTACCAGTCAAAATAGGTTTGTATGATGAAAGCAGGCGATGAAAAAAGCATCGGTAAAACAAAAAGTACCAGGCTCCACAAAATAAGCGAACCAATCAGCTTAAGTTTATGCTCAGAAAAGAAAAAGAAGGCCAAGCCAACAATACCGTAAATTTTGGTGAATGTGCCGAGCATAATCAGCAACGCAGCCCAAAATCCTGCTGCTTTCTGATTAACACAAAGCTTAATATAATGATAGCGGCTACGCTCGGGTTAAACTGAACGCCGAAAGAGGAGGTCATGAGCTCATGAGCACAAAGCAGAACGACTATGGCCCGCTGCCGCACGGTTAAAGGCAATAGCTGAATGGCGTAATAAAGTATTCCGGCATTAAACAAGCCCCATAATAAACTGCCGGCCCCGTCGGGCAGCAGCGTAAATGGCGCAATAAGCAGCGCAAACACAGGCCCGTAGTGATTGGTATCCGAAAAATGCTGGGGCTGGGCCAGGTAAAGGTTTGTTCTGCTCAGTAAATCAATAAAAGTGTATTTGTAAATAATGTAATTGTTGTAATTACCGGAGACCGCCTGCTTTATCAGGGCAAATAAACTCAAGCCAAACCAAAGAAAGGCTGCGAAGTAGGTGTTAGTCAGTAACTTAACTAAACGGGGCATTCAGAAATATGTGTAAAATTTTAATTACAAATATATAATAAACTTTAAGCTTTAAAATTAGAAGAGCATTAACAACCGGCTCAAAAAATAAGGGGCCCTGAAAAAATCAGAACCCCTTTATACAGACGAAGTAAATCTACTAAACAACTTCGGCCGCGGTTAATGCCTCCTCAGCTAATCTGACCCCCGTCAGCTGATCGGCAAAAGCGATGAACGCCTTTTGATCAGATATACGGTGCTGGTTGCGAATCAGATTTTCCAAATTTATTTTTCCGATAACGAACTTGTACTCACCTGACAGAAAGCGTTCATGAATTTCCTCAAACTGCAGGTGCTCTACCAACGTGTCATCGTCATAACGCAGGTATACATTAACCGTTACGGCATTGGTAAAATGCAGGTTCTTTTCACTACGCGCCTTTTTGTACTCATACTGGTACTGGTAACGCAGGGCCGTTATGTCTGATAATACCGCTGAGCCGGTGGGGTGTCCGCCGGCGCCTTTACCGAAAAAGAATTGCTGATCGGCAAAGGCAGCTTGTACGGTTACGCCGTTGTACTCATACTCTACGTTGTATAAAAACTCGGTTTCGTTAACAAACTTGGGCAGCACAAACAGGCTGACATGGTTGGCATCCAATTCTTTGGCTACAGGTACCAGCTTAATTTTCAGTTGTTTTTCACGGGCATATTGCAGGTCGCGGGCGCTCAGATGCTGTATGCCTATATTCAGTACCTCTTCGGGTTTCACCACTACACCATAAGCATGAGCGGCTGCAATAACCAGCTTATACTTGGCATCGTAACCGCCCACATCTAAAGTAGGGTCGGTTTCAGCAAAACCCAAATCCTGTGCCTGCTTTAAGGCCGAGGCATAATCGAGATTTTCCAGATACCCTTTAGACAAAATGTAGTTAGATGAACCGTTAAAAATGCCGCTTACCGAATGCAGCAGCTCATTATCATAATATTCTTCGAGGTTGCGAATGATGGGAATACTGCCGCAAACCGAACCTTCATAAAGCAATGAGGTGCCGTATTGGTGCTGCAGGTCAATTAATTCCTGCAGGTAGGTAGCAATCATTTTCTTACTGGCCGATACCACATTTTTACCTGATTTTAATGCTGCAGATACGATTTCGAAGGCGGCATCGGTATCATTAATCAATTCAACAATAGTATTAATATCCGGGTTTTGCAGCAAATCGTTTTTATCGGTAGTAAACAAGTGCGGCGGCAGCGATCGTTGTTTCCCCGGATTTTTAATGGCTATTTTTACGATCTCCAAATTCAGGTCTTTGGTTCTGATAATGTCATACAGGCCCTGGCCAACCACGCCAAAGCCGAACAATCCGATAGTTAGTTTTTTGCTCATCAGGCTATTTTTTGCAGTTCAATAATTTTGCCCCGCACTTCAGTTTTAAAAAATGTGGATATGATTTTAGTCAGGTTTTCAGTTTCAATCAAAAAGCCGTCGTGCCCGTAAAACGAATCAAATTCGGCATAGGCAGCTTTCGGTATCTGACGGAATAAAAACTGCTGCTCCTCAACCGGAAACAGCAAGTCCGAATTAATGCCGATAACTAAAGTTTTCGCGGTAATCAGACTTAGTGCCTGTTCCACACTTTTCCGCCCCCGGCCGGCATTATGCGAATCCATTACTTTAGTTAAATACCAGTAACTGTAAGCGTTAAAGCGACTTACCAATTTTTCACCCTGGTAGCTTTGGTACGATGCTGCCTTGTAATGGTCTGTTTTCTCATGCGTGTCTTCCTGCTGGGTAACATTGTAGGTTTTATAGCTGCGGTAAGACAGCAAGGCGATACTGCGCGCGGCCTTTAAACCCTGGCTGCCGCCTTCCGGAGTTCCGTTGTTAAAAGTAGGGTCGGCAGCGAGTGCCAGACGCTGTGATTCATTAAAGGCAATACCCCATGGCGAGTGATGGGCATTGGTGGCAATCAGTATTAGGTTTTTGATTTGCTCAGGCGAAGCGATACTCCACTCCAAAGCCTGCTGTCCGCCCAACGAACCGCCGATTAATATTTCAATCTGACTGATGCCCAATTCCTCCGCCAGCAAACGGTGGGCTTTTACCATATCACGAATGGTAATTTGCGGAAAGGTGAGGTAATACGGCTGGCCTGTGGCCGGGTTAATGCTTAGGGGACCGGTAGTGCCGTAAGGCGACCCCAATATATTGGCGCAAACAATAAAATATTCGTTAGGGTCAAAGTAGTCATTGTTGCCGAACAAACCTCTCCACCAGTCCAGTACATCAGAATTGGCAGTGAGGGCATGGCATACCCAAACCACGTTGTCGGCATGTTTGTTCAGAGTGCCGTAAGTATGATAACCAATTTCTATTTGAGGCAGCAGCTGGCCCGATTCTAACTGAAAAGGCTGTTGATAAGTATATATTTCAGGATTCATTATAAATGTGTTAAGTCCTCCCTGTTACGGGAGGACTTATCTTAATTCACCAAATTAAAAACTAAAAAAAACATTCACTAATTTAATTCATATGCAGGTTGTTTAATTTTCGAAAATGCTTGCTCAAAATCTTCCTTAATATCATCAATGTGCTCCAGGCCTACCGATACACGCAGCAGGGCTGGTGTTACGCCTGCAGAAAACTGCTCCACGTCCGATAGTTGCTGATGCGTTGTGGCCGAGGGTTGTATAATTAAGGTTTTGGCATCGCCCACATTAGCCACGTGGCTTACCAGTTTCAAATTGTCAATCACCTGACCGGCGTTTTCTTTGTCGCCGTTTACTTCAAACGACAATACGCCGCCAAACCCGTTTTTCAGGTATTTTTTTCCTAATTCATGGTAAGGAGAACTGATTAGACCCGGGTAATTTACTTTGTTTACTTTGGGGTGCTGTTCCAGCCACTTGGCCAGTTCGAGGGCATTATCTACCTGCCGCTGTACCCGGAGCGATAACGTTTCCAGTCCCTGCAATAACAGAAACGAATTGAAGGGCGCCTGCGACGAGCCAAAGTCGCGCAGCCCTTCTACACGTGCCCTAATGATGTACTGGATATTTCCAAACTGGCTGCCCACACCAAAAACTTCAGAAAAAACCAGTCCGTGATAGCCTTCGGCCGGTTCGCTGAACTGAGGGAATTTGCTGTTGCCCCAGTCGTAGTTACCGCCATCTACAATTACCCCGCCAATGGTAGTACCGTGGCCGCCAATCCACTTCGTAGCCGATTCCACCACCACATGTGCGCCAT
>CAXTCH010000331.1:0-4371 GCA_964241945.1 uncultured Mucilaginibacter sp. | reverse complement strand
CTTCAAGGCTACTAACCTGCTAAACACTCCTTACCAACTGGTAATTCACCGCCCTTATCCGGCAGACGGCCAAAAGGTGGAGTATCAAGTTCCGGGTAAAGATACCTTCGTACGCCGCGATACATATCGCCAGTACTTCTTGTTAGGTTTAAGATACAGATTATATTAATATAACAGATAATGAAAGCATTATATAGCTTATGTATAGCAATAGGCAGTTCACTACTTATGGCCTCATGCCATAAATCAGAACTGCGTGAAATTGCCGGAACGGTTGTGCAGGTGAGCAGCCCTATTACTTCGGATACCTTGAAAGGTGCGGTAAAGGGCACGCTGTTAACCGGTAAAACTTATTATTTTAAAAGCGATATCACTGTAAATGATGGTGATACTTTACAAATGCAGGCAGGTGTAAAGCTTATCGCCATCGGAGATGGCAACACGTACGCAACCAGTCCTGAAATTATTGTGCACGGTACTTTTATCAGCTTAGGCACTCAGGATCAGCCCAACTGGATAACTGTAGGCAACAGCACCGACCTGCACACCCAAGCAACGGCAGGTAATTATGCTAACGTTTTTCAGGGATTTTGGGGAGGCATTGTATTTTCACCGGCAGCAGCGTCTGCCACCGACGCTTCGCCTAAAGGCGGCGACGGCATTTTTAAGTGGACACATCTGGAATTTGCCGGCGGCCCGTCGGGTCCTGCTGATGATCCAACCATTTATTCACCACAGGGATCGCCTCGTTATGCAATTTACTTCGGTAACATTACCAAAAACTTTGTGCTGGAGGATTCATGGGTTTTTGGTAGTAAAGATGATGCCATCCGCGTAGCCGGCGGCAAAATCAATGTAATGCGCAATACCTTTGAATTGTGCGGACTAGCCGGCGGTGAGTTCTTTAATATGAAAAGCGGAACAGTAGGCGACCTGGCTTATAATATGATGATTGGTGCGGCCACCAATGCCTTAAAAGCCTCAGATGCCGGCAGTACAGGTACTCAGTGTAACGTAAACATGTACAACAACACCATGGTTAATTGCGGTTTTCGTCAAACCAAATCCGGCCGTGGCGGCTCTATCGATTTTGAGAAAGCAGCCAAGGGCACAGCTTACAACAATTTAATTGTAAACTGCCGTTTCGGGATGCGTATTACTTCGGATGCTGATGTGCAGAATGTGGCTTACAACAATCAATTGTTTTACGGAGAGTCGCAAAAAATTGTGGCGCAGTTTTACTCAGCAGATGGTGTGGGTAAAACACAATCGGCTGATATTTATTCAACCACGCCACAGCAGAACGATCCTTTGTTTTCCAGCTACAACCTCACGCAGTTTGATTACAGTGCTAACCCCGGACCGTTATCTTATAGCCAGCAACCGTCTTATCTGGTTACCGTAGGCTCCTCTAACTTCCATCTGCAATTAAATTCACCGGCAGTAGGTAAGGGTAAACTGAATTTTACACCATTAAACGCTGTAACCACCACCGGGACGCTGGCCGCTACCGTTACCCCGCCGGGTAAAGATTTGGGCGCATACCAAACCGATGGCACCGGAAATCAGCATTAGTAAGCACTTCATTTGTTTTGAGTATATAGTTAATCAAAAGCAGGCCGGTATATACCGTACCTGCTTTTTTAGGTAAATTAAAACGATGTACAAAATTTTATTTACAGCCGCATTTGCAATAGCCTGTGCACAAACAACCCTTGCACAGCCTTGCGGTACCGGTTTTTTAGGAACCAAAACCTTATACACAGCACCGGGACGCTCATTATCTGCAGCACCGGCTCATTATGAGCCGGTGTTTATTAATTATGTGGGCCGCCATGGCGCACGGCATCTCACCAAAGAGGTAAATACTGCGTATGCCTGGCAGTTACTTCATCGTGCCGACAGTGCGCACAGCTTAACTCCGGAAGGTTTAAAATTAAAGCAGATGGTAGACCGCCTGGCGCAGATAGAGCATGAAAAGGTAAAATCAATTTCGGCAGAAGGCGAGCAAGAGTTATGCGGCATTGGCAGCCGTATGGCTGAAAATTATCTGTCAGTGTTTAAAGCCAGTACGCAGCTAAACGTAGCCGTTACCAAGGAAATCCGTACGCAGCAAAGTGCCGGTGCTTTTTTACAGGGATTAAAAGCATATTTGAAAGACAGCGTAAAGATTTCTGAACATACAGACGACACCCATTTGCGCTTTTATGATGCAGCGCCTGCCTATGTTCAATTTGAAAAAGAGGGCAGCTGGCAGCAGGGCATTGACCAGTTGGAAAAACAGGTTAATGCGGTTGCCATCAGACGGAATTTAATCAGCCGCTTATTTACGCCTGCTTTTGAACGAACTGTAAATGCAAAGCAGGCAGATAAATTTACCGGCGACATTTATGGCTTTGTAAGCATCATGTATTCGCTTGCTAATGAAATTAAACAAGCCGGATTTACGCCGGAGCAATTAAATTTCTCGTCTGTTTTTACGTGTGACGAACTTGCATCTCTGGGTAAGCTGGATGCGGCGGATGATTATCTGAAAAAAGGCCCGGGTGCGAATGTGAACGGTTTGCAGGTGCGTATTGCTGCTCCTTTGCTGGTTGATTTTATACAGAGTACAGATGAATTTATGAAAACCGGCCAGCCTGCTGCCAACCTGCGCTTTGCCCATGCCGAAACCATTTTGCCTTATGCGGCCCTGTTGAGCATCAGCAGCGCTGATAAAGTAACCCCTGATTTGAATTATTTAGATAAAACCTGGCAGGCGGGTAGGGTAGGTTGTCTGAGCTCAAATATTCAATGGGTATTTTATAAAAATAAGGGAGGGGATTACTTGGTTAAAGTGCTGCTCAATGAGCGGGAGGCCCGTATTGATGGGTTGTCTGTTCAGCACTTTCCCTATTATGATTGGAAAGAACTGCGCAAGTTTTACATCAATAAGCTAACACAGTTGAATGTGAAACTTACGGATGACATGGATGCGTATTTGAAAAATATAAAGTAGCCCTACCCAGCCCTCCCTTCCGGGGAAGATTAGGTAGGGCTGATATTTACACTATATAATTCCAGCCATGCGGATCAGGTGCCTGACCGTAGCGGATTGCATCCAGTGTCTGCAATACCTTTCTTGAAAATTCGCGGGAAGATGGGTCACTTAAAGTAAACTCTTCGCCCTGGTAAACCATGGAGCCTACAGGAGCTACCACAGCAGCGGTACCTGCGCCAAAGGCATCATTTAATTTACCGTTCTTGGCAGCTTCCACTACTTCGGCAACAGCTACCTTACGCTCTTCTACCGGCATGCCCCAGTCGCGGGCCAGGGTAAGTATGGTATCGCGGGTTACGCCGTTTAAAATACTGTCTTTAATGGCAGGGGTAACCAGTGTACCGTCAATTACAAACATTACGTTGGCCGCACCCATTTCCTCAGCATACAAATGCTCTTTGGCATCAGTCCAAATCAATTGGTCAAAACCTTCTTCTACCGCTTTTTTGGCGGGCAGCATAGTACCGCCATAGTTGCCGGCTGCTTTAGCATACCCAAAACCGCCTTCGGCTGCCCGGGTGTAGTGCGTTTCGAACTTTACGCGAAGCGGCTTTGAAAAATAAGGTCCAACAGGGCCGGTTAATACGATATATTTATACGTTTTGGAGGGTGTTACACCCAAATAAGGGTCGGTAGCAAACATAAAAGGGCGGATATACAACGCATGGTTGGTTTGCGCCGGAATCCACTCGCGGTCAATATCTACCAATGCGGCCATGCTCTGGATAAACAGATCTTCGGGCAGTTCAGGCATGCACAAGCGTTCGGCCGATTTATTCAAACGTTCCGCATTTTTATCGGGGCGGAAAATAGAAACTTTACCATCCTGGTGCTTATAAGCTTTTAAACCCTCAAAAAAAGACTGTCCGTAATGCAAAGCCGAAATAGCCGGACTCATGGCAATCGGGCCGTAGGGCAGAATCTCAAAGTTCTTCCATTCTCCGTCTTCATAGTCGGCCACCAGCATGTGGTCCGAAAAAGTTTTGCCAAAAGGCAAATTATCGAAATCCGTTTGGGGTAAACGGCTGTTAGTAGTTTTGCTGATTTTTATGTCCAGGGTGTCAGTCATGGCACTGATGTATTTGATATGAAAAATGGCAAGTTACTAAATTTTACATAATACTTATTCAATCAACTCAGTAAACCTATGAAAACAATTTATGCTTTATGCCTGGCCTTATTTGTATCAATTGCCGCCCAGGCACAACAACCGGTAGCATTCAGTAAAATTCCTGGTTACATTAACGTTTGCACTAACCGCTATTATCTGTCTGCTGCCGACAAAAGCCACGGCCGGCTGATATGGGTAGATGATTTCGACAACGGCGCCC
>CAXTCH010000330.1:0-4395 GCA_964241945.1 uncultured Mucilaginibacter sp. | reverse complement strand
GCCAAAGCTGAGCTGTTAAAATAAACGATTAACTTGTTTTACCAAATTAAAAGGACTGTAACTTAAAAATTACAGTCCTTTTAATTTGTCAACATACACCGAACCGGTTTCTTGTATTTAGATGTATATGCTTAATTTTTTAGTTGTATATTTAAACACATCTAAGTATAAAACTCATTAATGGTTACTTCTGCCTTATCATCAAATCGGTTTTGGCGGTACTGGTCAACTTCCCTGGCTTTACTTGCCATTGGATTAGGCTTTGTAGGCTTGTTTGGCTGGATAGCTGACTCTTTTGCCCTGCGAAGCTTTTTATCGGTTAACGCCACCATGAAGTTTGATACTGCCCTTTTGCTGATTGCGTGCGGCACCGGACTTTGTTTACTCAATTTTACAAAAAGCGTTGCCACTCCGTTTTTGCTTACCATAACCATCGGATTCTGTGCAATGATCATCATTGAACATCTGTTTAAAATCGAATTAAATATTGATGAATGGTGGTTTAAAGATACAGACACCAATCCGTTAACGGAAACACCGGGCCGCACTTCCCTGTTAACCTCAGCTACCGCATTTTGTATGGCTTTTGCCATGTTGCTGGCTTTTGCAAAACGCTATTATATCAGTCAGGCCTTATGCGGGCTTGTATTGATTTTAATTTATTCAGCCCTGTTGGGCCATATATTTCATTCGGCCGAATTTTACAGGCAAGGGCGTTACTCGGGAGTGGCACTACATACCGCCTTAGCTTTGTTGTTTTTAAATCTTGGAATTTTGTGCTATCAGTATAAACAAGGCTGGCTGCAATTATTTTCAAGCAATACTCGTGGCAGATATGTCTTTTTATATATTTTGTGTTATCTGCTGTGTATTGCTCCGTTACTTATCGCGTTTTATTTATTTATGTCACACCACGACCAGTTTTCACCTGCCTCGGGTGTAATATTTATGGTGGTGTTATCCGCTTTAATCAGCATCCCTATCGCTTACTTGATTTTAAGCCGTATTGTACTTATCGATAGTGATTTAAAGAAAGCGAATCAGCGTCTGGAAATTGCATTGGAAACAGCAAAACTCGGCTCTTACGACGTAGATATCAATAGCGGTAACATGTATTGCACTGTACAATGCAAGGCAAATTTCGGGCTTGAGCCGGAGGCCATTTTTAATCTGCCGGATTTGATGCAGATGATTGTACCCGAACATAAGGGGTACGTCGAATCACAGATTAATACTGCGATTCGAAACAATACTACTTATAACGCTGAGTACCAAATAACTTGGCCGGACGGTTCGACTCATTGGATAAACGCATCCGGAAAAGTACAGTATGAAATGGACGGTCAGGCTAAATCTATTATCGGAGTTACCAGCGATATTACCAATCAAAAAGAAACCGACATGCGCAAAAATGCCTTTATCGGCATTGTAAGCCATGAGTTGAAAACCCCGCTGACTTCGCTTAAAGCATTCATCCAGATATTGCATAAACGCGCAACAAAAGAAGGACGCGAGACCGAAAGCGGAATTTTTACTAAAGTAGAGCTGCAAGTGAATAAGATGAGCAACATGATCAACGGCTTTCTGAATGTGTCGCGGCTTGAATCAGGAAAAATCTACCTCAGCAAATCGGTATTTGATGTTGCTGAACTTGTACAGGAATTAGCTGAGGAAAACAGAATTATGCAGAATACGCATGAGATCATTATCAAATCTAGTCCGAGGGTAGGCATCTACGCAGACCGGGAAAAAATTGCGCAGGTGATAAATAATTTAATAAGTAATGCCGTTAAGTATTCAAGCCAAGCAAAACAAGTCTTTATTGACTGCCACCTTTTAGATGAGCAAGTACATATCAGCATTCAGGATAATGGTATCGGCATCCCGGCACAATATTTAGACAAGCTGTTTGACCGCTTTTACCGGGTTGACAACCCGGACACCAGAAATATTTCGGGTTTTGGGATAGGTTTATACCTCTGTGCCGAAATTATCAAGCGCCACGCCGGCACTATCTCTGTAAAAAGTGAACCCGGAACCGGCTCTACTTTTCACTTTACACTTCCCCTGCGTGCAGTAGCCGAAAGTATGTGATGTTGTATATTTAAAATCATTCCGGCTGTTGTAATTGGTGCAGAGCTATTCGCTATGCTGACTTTGCCAATAAATGGCCAACTTTAGGTAGCCGTTTATCACACACCTGTTATATACACTAAAGCCGCCTTGCAAGTTACCCTCGTTTTTCATCATCAAAGTAATCAGCAGGGCATAGTCAGTATTACTAACTTTGCTTATCTATTAGCTTATTTATGAAAGATTATTTTATCCGGCTTTTTCAGTACGACAAATATGCTAACGAATTGATTTATCAAAGTATAATGGAAGTTGGTCAGCCTGAAAAGCCGGTGCAATTAATAGCGCACCTGTTAGCCTCACAACAAATATGGCTTAAACGCTGCCAATTTTTACCGGCACAAGGCGGAGCCTTGTGGCCTGATTGGACAGCCGACCGGTTTCCGGCAATGATCAACGAAAACAACAAGCAGTGGCTAACTTACTTAAACCAATTAACCGACGCTGATTTTTCTTCATCTATTCCCTACCAAAATTCCAGGAATGAGGCATTTAATAATACACTGGCAGACGTACTGGCACATGTCATAAATCACGGAACTCATCACCGGGCACAGGCAGGCCAATGGCTTAAGCGGGATGGGCTTGAAAAATTACCGGTGACTGACTATATCTTTTATATCCGCGACCACAAAACAAAATGAGCGTTTGCAAACAGTTACGTCTTGTGGTAACTTTGCTGCTCGTTCATAGCTCATGAAAAGATTTTTTATCGTTGCCCTGGTGTCCGGCTTAGCCTTGTTGAGCGCATGCGCCAATAATCAGAAAAAGAGAAAAGCCTTGCTGGATGACGTTTTCGATACCCATGAAAAGGTGATGAATGATGAGGCCAAAGTGCAGCTGAAATCTATGCAGCTGGATACCCTGCTTAAATTGAAACCTGCATTAAAGGAGCAGATTACACCGCTGAAAGCAGAACTGGACGCGGCTGACAACAACATGATGGATTGGATGCACCAGTTTAATCCCGAACTTGGCAATAAATCGTCAGATGAAGCAGTTAAATATCTGACTGACCAAAAACAACGCCTCTCGAAAGTTGATGCACAGCTGATGTCGGTAACTGATAAGGCCGGTAAATTCATTTCGCTTAACAAATAATGAAAAAAGTATTTCTATACGTGCTGGCTTTTGCTGCCCTGTTGCCGGCATGTAACCTGCATCAAACCAATAAAGACCGGCTGCCTATTTTGGGTAAAAGCACCCCGGTTACAAAAACGGTTAACGGCAAAACGGTAACCGATACGGTCTACGAGTCTATTCCTTCCTTTAGGTTTGTCAATCAAAACGGCGACAGCATCAGCAACAAAACACTGGATGGCAACATTTATGTAGCCGATTTCTTTTTTACCAGTTGCCCGTCTATCTGCCCGGTTATGCACCGTAATATGCTAAAGGTGTACAGCACGTTTAAAAATACTGGAGATTTCAAAATTTTATCGCACAGCATTGATCCGAAACACGACAGCGTTGATGTACTTAAGCGCTACGCTACCGGCCTTGGCGTAAGCGGTAACAGCTGGTGGTTTCTACAAGGAAAAAAAGAAGAAACCTACCAATTGGCAGAAAGCTATATGGTGGCGGTAAAAGAAGATAAAGCAACACCCGGCGGCTACATTCACAGCGGTTATTTTGTATTGATAGATAAGCAAAAGCACATACGCGGCGCTTATGACGGCACCGTACCCGAGCAGGTAGATAAACTGATTGCTGACATAAAAACACTGCAGCAGGAACCAGAAGAGAACATTGCCCAATGAAATGGATGCTGTCTGCCTTGCTGCTCGTCTTTGTTGTGGTTATGGCAGCATGTCAAAGTGACCAGGAGATCGAGTTTGCACGTTATTATTCATCGGGCAAAGCAGCGTATCAGTCGCACTGCCAAAACTGCCATGGAGTGGATGGTGCAGGTTTAGGAAATCTCATTCCGCCGCTTACCGATAGCGCTTATTTGAAAAAGAACAAAGGCAGCCTGACATGTCTCATTTATAATGGCATAACACAACCGGTTATGGTCAATCAAAAAATTTATACTCAAAAAATGCCGCCTTCCGGCCTGGCTCCGGTTGAACTGGCAGAGGTCATTACTTTCGTTACCAATTCGTTCGGGAATAAGCAGGGCGCTTACACTACCGACCAGGCTAACAAAGCGCTGGCTGCCTGTAACTAATTAAATCAGGGGTAAGCGGCGGCTTTTCTGTATATTTGCAATGCAAAACGTTCTATAGCTGCCAGCCGAAAGGAAGGCGGAGCAAAGTCCGG
>CAXTCH010000329.1:0-4397 GCA_964241945.1 uncultured Mucilaginibacter sp. | reverse complement strand
GTGAACACCCGTGAACGTTCATGAACGTTCATGAACACTGACAGGATGATGGCAAGAGCTGCAAAATGCAAACCCGCTTTTTCCATATTCAGGATAATACAACTGCTTAATTTAACCTACCAAACCGGCCTCCATCAATCGTTAGTCATATTATCGACAGTTACCGACAATCAGATACGGCGCTGCTTTCTTTACTTATCTTTATCTTTGTAAAGATGAATACGGTGCAGGAAACTCAGGGATTGCTGGAGAGCATGAAGCAGCACGACCGGCTGGGAATTACGGTGAATGAGAACTGTAAGGTTAACTTGCCGCAGGATATTTTAGCAAAGCTGTTAAGGCCGCATAAGCTGGCCCATTATTGCTTTATCTTTCTGGAGGAGGGCACCGAAACCTACACCATAGACGCGCAGAAGATTACCATTGCCGGCGGCCAGCTGATTTTTGGCTTACCCAACCAGATATTCTGCAACCCGCCCAGGCATCAGCATACCCTGAACTATAAAGCCGCTTTTGATGATAAAACGCTGGCACTGCTTCCCAGCTCATTTCCGTTCCTGCTGAACCCGTTGAACACCAGCACCATTACATTTACGCCGGATGCCAGGGAACGCGTTAAGTCGGTTTTCTCCCATTTGTTTCAGCTGCTTCATGTTACCGAAAAGCCAAAGAATGCGGAAATTATTCTGGCGCATTTGAATACCTTGCTAACCGAGTTTAACAGCGCTTACTTTGAGCAGAGCCGACCGAAAATGGCATCAAACACCAAGCTTTCCAAATACATTGCCTTTAAGCTGGCGGTAGAAACGAACCTTACCGGGCAGCCCGAGGTGCATGCCATTGCCGAACAGCTGGCCACGACTACCAGCAGCCTTTATAGCATTGTAAAGGAGTTTTCGGGCGTTTCGCCAAAGGAATGGATGACGAACCGGCTTATCCTGGAAGCGCAGCGCAGGCTGCAGTATTCCAAACCATCAGTAAAGGAACTGGCTTATGAACTGGGCTTTAATGACCCCGATTACTTTTCACGGTTGTTTAAAAAGGTAACGGGCAAGAGTGTCAGTACCCATTTAGCGGATCATCACGATTAGTCCAGTAACTATCATGATTTGTCCGCCTTGTACAGCTGCCTGCCGACTATTTTTGCCTGTGATTAAGTTTAATTTTTAACTATATGAAAACAGCACTGATAACAGGAGCCAATAAGGGTATTGGCTTTGAGGTAGCAAGGCAACTTGCACAAAACGGATTTTATGTATATATAGGCAGCCGTAACCCGGAAAGCGGTTTGGCAGCCGTGGAAAAACTGAAGGCTGAAGGGATCAGCAGTGCCGAGGCCGTACCCTTAGAGGTTACCGACCAGGAATCCATCAAGGCTGCCCGCCAGCTTATAGGGGAAAAGATACAAGCCCTGGATGTGCTGGTTAACAATGCAGGCATTTCGGGCGGAGCTCCGCAATCAGCGCTCGGAGCAGCGGCCAGTCAGTTCAGAACGGTATATGAAACCAACGTATTCGGCGTAATCAGCGTTACCCAGGCCTTTATTGACCTGCTGAAAAAATCGCCGGAACCGCGCATCGTCAATGTTACCTCCGCTATGGGTTCGCTTTCCCTGGCGGCAGATACATCAGGCAGCATGTATCATAACAAAATGGCGGTATATCAGTCGAGCAAATCGGCCCTGAATATGTACACCATTAACCTGGCTTATGAGCTTCGCGATACGCCGTTTAAGGTGAACATGGTTTGCCCGGGCTATACCAAAACCGACTTTACCGGCCACCAGGGCACCAGCACCGTGCAGGAAGCCGGCGCGCGCATTGCCAAGTATGCCCTGATTGGCCAGGACGGCCCGACAGGCAAGTATGTCAGCGAAGAATACTTTCCCGCACCGGAGAGCTGCCCCTGGTAAAAATAAAATAGCTGTAGAAAACCCTGCTCCTGCAAGCGGTAGGTTTGCGGGAGCAGGGTTTTAATTTGTAGCTTTCAGTTTGCATAAGTTGGAAGTGGACAGCACGTGTAAACGCTGGCTGAAGGCGCAGTAACCGTTCGCCGCCGGTTAAACGCCTTTAACGAATGCCCTGATGTGCTCAGCAATGGTATCGGGCTTCTGCAGCATACTTAAATGCCCAACGCCGCTAACGGTAACCATTTCTGAACCGGAAATAACAGCATGTACCTCGGCTTCCAGGCGCTGCGGAGGATCAACAATATCATCCTCGCCAGCAATAATGAGAGTAGGCACGGTAATCTTGTCAACCCCTGCCGATACATCCTCAGGCAGGGCAATATCCGTCCAGCCTAAAAGGGAGTGCTCATTATGGTTTTGCATACCGGCTGCCAGCCTTTCTTTCAGTTCGGGACTGATGCCGCCTGCCTTAAAAACATAGTTAATAGTATCATTTATCCGTTCGGGCGAGGTGTAGGCGTTCCGCATACCATCGGCTGCCTCGGCAGGCAGCACGGTTGGCCCTGCAGGAGAAGGGGCTACCAAAATAAGCTTTTGCAGCCCGGCCGGCTTTTTGGCAGCGATATATTGCGAAATTTTGCCGCCCATGGAATGGCCTATCAGAATATAGTTTTGCAGGCCCAGCGCATTAACCAGGCCCAGAGTATCAGCAGCGAATTCCCTGATGCTGTAACCTGTTTCCGGCTTGTCAGACTGGCCCCAGCCCCGATGGTCATAGCTTATGCAGCGAAAATCATCTTTAAGGATGGCTGTAACACCATTCCAGGTAGCCGATGAGCCGCCCCAGAAATGCAGGAACAGCAATACAGGTTCCCCCCGGCCCTCGTCCATTACAAAAAGGCTGATGTTATTAATGGTATAAAACATGGTAATTTGGGTTTAATGAATCCATGCCTCAAAGTTACCCGTGCAGGCAGCCGGCGTAAAGGTAGATAAGCTACTTAATGTGATACATTTGTGCATTGCTTTTATACTGATGCATAGGCGGCGCGAAATGCAGACGGAGTTTTACCGGCATGCTTTTTAAAGAATTTATTGAAATTAGTAGGTTCGCTGAAACCCAAACTCAGGGCAATTTCCTTTAGTGAAATGCGGCTATACACCAGCAGTCTTTTGGCTTCGAGCACCACCCGCTCGTCAATTAGCTGCTTAGGCGTTTTCCCTGTTGCAGCCTTTAAGGCGCGGGTTAATATCTTGCCTGAAACAAAGAGCCGCTGCGCATAATAGCTTACCGCTTTTTTTGTTTTAAAAGTTTTGTCAAGCTCATTTTTAAAGCTAATCAGGCTATTGAAGTGCTCACTGTTACGGCTGAGGGCATAACCTGATTTTTGCAGCTCCCTTTCGGCCAGGCGTATAAAGGCATACAGATAGCTTTTTAGCAGGTGCGGCTGAAAATCATCGGCAGGCAGCCTGGCCTCTTTTTCCATTAACGCCCAAACTTCGCTCAGCGGGGCAGTTGCCGGTAAAGCGCCGCTTTCACCGGAGCCGGCCAGATCATTGAATAAGGGACTGCTCTGCAGCAGCAAATGGTCATTTTCGCTTTCGCAGAAAAAGGCGTCCGTAAAAATCAGAACCTTAGAACTAAAGACTTCCAGCTGATCAAAGAACTGCACAGCATCCTTTCTCACAAACAAAAACGAACCCGGCTTAATGGCTATCGGTATAAAATCAACCAGATGCATAGGGCAGCCCTTGCTAAACCATATGATGCAATAGAAGGATGCCCGGTGGGGCGCACGCAGATTCTGTTTAGCTTGCGCATAATGATGGTCTATAGAAATAATTTCAAAGCCTAAAGGTAAATTTTCATTAAAAGTCAGTTTCCTGATCGATAATTTCATGATAAAGCAGTAACCAGCATCTGTATTGTTGTGTAAAAATACGCAATTCATCATTTCCTACCTGTGGTCGGTGCTAATACACCGTACCATATTTTGGCTTAGATGTTTGTATTTAACCGTGCAAAAAGCGGTGCGGTAATGATATTGGCCACAGGCAGGAAAGTAAGTGCTTAGAGGATTTTTATTTATTTCACTTAGCGTAAACCGTAAAATACTGCACAACAATAAGTACAGGTATAAGGAAAGGTAAGCCAAAGGAAAACCAATAGCCTGCGTTGTATAGATTAGCCCTAAAAAGCTCACTATCCTTCTTATTGAACCAAACGTCGGTAAGGTAACCCAAGCTATAAAATAGGTTGGCTATACCCATCATGATAAGGTAACATGTACCTTGAAATAACAGGGTAAACAGCGTAACTTCAAATTCATGATCATAAGGTTCAATCAAAATATCACCCAGTATGCTGTAGCATAGAAAAGCACAAACCCCTGCTATGATTAGACCCTTATTGTACTTCCAGCGCCTTTTTGACCACCAGGCTCTGCGGTAATTGGTTTGCGTAATGGCAGATTGCTCAATCATAAGG
>CAXTCH010000328.1:0-4415 GCA_964241945.1 uncultured Mucilaginibacter sp. | reverse complement strand
GGTTTCAACAGGGATATTAGCGGTAATTAACAGATCTGTATTTGGCTTTAAATGATAATCAGAATTAACATTGTATTGGAAGCTTAGATTACGCACAAAGGTTTCTTTTCGACCCTTCCTTAGTGAAATGGTGTCTAATATCTTCCCCTGGTCAATGAATGAAACGCTTATGGAATCAAAATCCATATTACGCATGTAAACAGTAGCTGTATCTTTATTCTTGCTAAAATCAATAATCTTTTCTTTATCCAATGCAGCCGGATAGTTTACCTTCATGTCGGGTTGCACCAAATTTTTGTTAAAGCTAAAAAACATTGCACCTTCCGGGTTAAACCTTTTCTCAACAATTCTAAACTTCTCAGGTGTCTGCTTAAATAATTTCAGTCGTACGTTGCTGGTGTCAGTGGTTAAATGAATAGGTTCTTTTAAAAATGCGATCAGTTCGGCATCGTTGTTATAAATCTTGTCTGGCGACGCTTCTTTCAATGCATAAATACGGTAGTAGTCTTCACGAAGGTTATTCAACGTAAAATTTCCGGATGAATCTGTATTTATAAAGATAGAAGGCTTTTTCTTCCCAAACAGTACAGAGTCCTGATGTAAAGTAAACAACATCACCGTGGCATCTTTTTCTTTCTCCCCGGTTTGAGTATTACTTACACTACCAGAGATGCTCAACGAGTCGATGTGCGGACCCGTGGAAAAAACATAAGTAAAGTTTTTTAATATGTTTCCTTCGTGGCTGTCAGCAATAGCCTTTCCGAAACTGATAACATAGGTGGTATTCTTTAATAAGGTATCACGCAGATTAATTACTAAACTTCGGTCCTTGGCTTTGTATTCGGGTTGTCTTTCCGGTGTGGGGCTGATGCTAACCTCTTGCCCGGTATTGGCCAGTTTAAAATATTCATCAAACGTGAGCACAATTTGCTTGGCCTTAAAATTTCGGGTCATGTTTTCGGGCACCGCGCTCAAAAGTTTGGGTGGGGTATGGTCTCTGGGACCTCCTTGGGGCCGTTGAATGCTTGCACAAGAAAAAATAGTGAAAAGTGAAAAAGCAAGTATTAATATTTTGAATAAAAAAAAGCGGTTTAAGTTTAAGGCCATTTTTAAGCGTTATAAGCGATTTTTTTGTTTTGACGAACGTTGATATTAAAAATGAAAAATAATGGCTTTAAAAAGACGCACTTTTAAAGCCATTTTACCCTTTTTGTGAAAAACAAGTGCAATTTTTCTCTATCGTGAAACGTGTACCATCAGCACCGAAATATCAGACGGCGACACGCCGGAAATACGTGAAGCCTGACCTAAAGTGCGCGGCTTAATTTTCATCAGCTTCTCCCGTGCTTCTTTCGACAGTGATACCAATTGCAAATAATTGAAATCCGGATTAATTTCTTTGTCCTCCATTTTTCGCATCTTTTCTACTATCTCCAGTTCTTTATCAAAATAACTCTCGTATTTGATTTTTATTTCGGCTTGCTCTATGGTTTCTTTATTGTAATTGCTCAACAATTCTTTTAAACCATCATCAGCCTTTTGCAAATCGTTTATACTGACTTGAGGACGGCTTATCAGATTAAACAACTTGGTATTCTGAGTAAGCGGACTGGTTTCTAAATCCTCCAACAACTGATTGACACGCACCGGTTCAATTGATCGTGTTTTGGTGTATTTTACAATATCATCCGAATCGGCAATTTTACGGTTTACTTTGTCAAGGCGCTCATCACTGATTAAGCCCAATTCATGTCCTTTACCACTCAAGCGGATGTCGGCGTTATCCTGGCGTAATAATAAGCGATGTTCTGCTCTTGAGGTGAACATACGGTAAGGTTCTTCAGTACCTTTAGTAATTAAATCGTCTATCAATACACCGATATAAGATTCCGAACGCTTCAGGATAAACTCATGCTGATTATGCACCTTTTGATGTGCATTAATACCGGCTATTAAACCCTGTGAAGCAGCTTCCTCATAGCCGGTGGTGCCGTTAATCTGGCCGGCAAAGAATAAGTTGTCAACTAATTTGGTTTCCAGCGTCAGGCTCAGCTGGGTAGGAGGGAAGTAGTCATACTCAATCGCATATCCCGGTCTGAACATTTTGGCATTTTCGAAACCCGGAATTAAACGCAACGCTTTGTACTGAACGTCCTCGGGCAGAGAGGTAGAGAAACCGTTTACATAAATTTCCACCGTCTTAAAACCCTCCGGTTCTACAAATATTTGGTGCCGGTCGCGCTCTGCAAAGCGGTTAATTTTATCTTCTATAGATGGACAGTAACGGGGCCCTAAACCTTTAATACGGCCGGTAAACATCGGAGACTTTTCGAATCCTTCTTTCAGCATTTCGTGTACTCTGCTGTTAGTATAGGTAATCCAGCAACAACGTTGTTCGGTAGGTATATTTACGTCTGTGTAGGAAAATCGACTACTTTCTTCATCGCCCCATTGCTCTTCCATTAGGCTGTAATTTAAGGTACGTCCGTCTACGCGCGGAGGCGTCCCGGTTTTCATGCGTCCTGCTTCAAAGCCCAGTTCCACCAATTGTTCCGTTAAACCGTATGCTGCTTTTTCACCTGTACGGCCGCCGCCAAACTTCTTTTCACCAATGTGTATTACACCGTTTAAGAAAGTGCCGTTGGTGAGTACCACAGCTTCGCTTTCAACTTCCACACCCATGGAAGTTTTTACACCACATGCTTTCTTATTTTTTACCAAAACACCGGTCACTGTGTCCTGCCAGATATCTAAATTGGGGATGCTTTCTAAAGTAAGCCGCCACTCTTCAGCAAAGCGCATACGGTCATTCTGTGCGCGCGGACTCCACATTGCCGGGCCTTTAGAACGGTTAAGCATTCTGAACTGCAGGGTGGTTTTATCTGCTATAATACCTGAGTAACCGCCCAATGCATCTACCTCACGTACTATTTGACCTTTAGCCACACCACCCATAGCCGGGTTGCAACTCATTTGTGCTATTGTACCCATATTCATGGTAATTAACAGCACTTTTGAACCCATATTAGCTGCTGCAGCGGCGGCCTCACAGCCGGCATGGCCTGCACCAGCCACTATCACATCATATTTTTCAAACATGTTTTTTCTCCATGTTCCACGTGGAACTCGCTTATATCAATCCTCTGACGTTCCACGTGGAACTTTAATTAATGAAACTAACGCTACAAACGCCCAAACACTTTCCAGTAGTACAAACGGATAAAACTTAATTAGTAGGGATGAGTAACCACATAAGCCTGCTCCTATAAAGTTCAACCAAGCGTAGGTTTTGCTATTAGCAGACAACTTTTTATACAAATTAAGTATAAAGCCAACCAACAAAATCAGAACACCTGCCGAAGCTATAAAATCAGCTAACTTCATATTATACTTCTTTAAGTTCAGTTAATTCTATCCACCGCATACTTTTCTTATCCAATTCAGCCGTTGCTGTATCTATTTGCTGCGATAATTCACCCAAACGCTTGTGATCGCTATTTCCCGAATTCATCTCCAAGGTTAGTTTTTTAATTAATTCTTCCAGCGCGGTAATATCATTTTCTAAATGCTCTATTTCTTTAATTTCTTTAAAGCTCAGCTTATTCTTTTTAGGTGCTGCAGGGGCAGGAACCACCGGCTTATTCGTAATCATGCTTTGCTTTTGCTGGTACTTCTTTTCGTCGAGTTCGTCTTTATATGATGAGTAATTACCATTAAATAAAGTTACGCGTCCATCGCCTTCCATAATAAATAACTGGTCGGTTAAGCGGTCCAGTAAATATCTATCATGCGATACCAAAAGCAACACACCGTTATAGGTACCTAAAAATTCTTCTAATACATTTAGTGTATCAATATCCAAGTCATTTGTAGGCTCATCCAAAATCAAAAAATTCGGGTTTTTAATCAGAATGCTCATTAACTGTAAGCGCTTTTTTTCGCCACCGCTTAAATTGGTAACCATACCATGCTGTTTAGCCGGCGGGAACAGAAATTTAGTGAGTAGTTGCGAAGCAGAAAGCTGTTTACCATCAGCCATGGTGATATACTCCGCTACATTTTTTACCACATCAATTACCCGTTCGTTAGGCGAAAATTGCATACCCGATTGATGGAAGTAGCCTAATACGGTAGTTTCTCCTTTGGCTACTTCGCCTCCATCTGGCTGCAAAGTGCCGGTGATTAGATTAAGTAGAGTAGATTTTCCGCTGCCGTTCTTTCCTGCCAAACCAATGCAATCGCCCTTTTTGAACACATAATTAAAATCTTCAAGAATGTGGCGATGCTCAAATGATTTGCTGAGATGATGCAGTTCCATAATTTTATTTCCCTGCCTCGCCGTCTTAAAACTCAACTCCACCTTAGCGTTAGGACCGGCATTTTTGGTTTTATCTTCTAATGCATAAAAAGCATCA
>CAXTCH010000327.1:0-4418 GCA_964241945.1 uncultured Mucilaginibacter sp. | reverse complement strand
GGTGAAAAATGGCATCGCGCCGGTATTAAAATGAAAAAGCAGAATGTGTTTGATGATTTTATTGCCGCCGCCGAGTACCTGATTAAAAATCATTATACTTCAAAAGACTATCTGGCGGTTTCCGGCGGTTCCAACGGCGGCTTATTGGTGGGCGCAATACTCACCCAACGGCCTGATTTGTTTAAGGTAGCTTTCCCGGCGGTAGGCGTAATGGATATGCTGCGTTATAATCAATTTACCGCCGGTGCAGGCTGGGCTTATGATTACGGTACCGCGCAGGATTCGGAAGATATGTTTCAGTACCTGTACCGGTACTCGCCTTACCATGCGCTGAAACCGCAGGCTTATCCGGCAACGCTGGTAACTACCGCAGACCATGACGACCGCGTGGTGCCTGCGCATTCTTTTAAATTTGCGGCCCGTTTGCAGGAAATGCAGAAAGGAACAGCGCCGGTGCTCATCCGTATTGAAACCAAAGCCGGCCATGGGGCTGGAAAGTCTACCGCCCAGGTGATCAGCGAGCAGACGGATAAATGGGCCTTTATGTTCTACAACATGGGGCTGGACTGGAAGTAAGCTTAAAAAAATGCCGGTTACCGCATGGCAACAAGAAAGCCATACGTTAACCGGCAGTGAAAGCAGATTTAATTAATCCACTCAAATTTGGTATAAGGTACCAGTACCTCAGGTATTTTGATGCCATTCTCGGTTTGGTTGTTTTCAAGCAGCGTAGCTACAATACGCGGCAAAGCCAGCGCGCTGCCGTTGAGGGTATGTGCCAGCTGTGTTTTACCTTCTGCATTGCGGAAGCGCAGCTTGAGGCGGTTGGCCTGGAAAGTTTCAAAGTTAGAAACCGATGATACCTCCAGCCAGCGCCGCTGGGCGGCGCTCCAGGTTTCCATATCATAGGTAAGGGCAGCCGTAAAGCCCATATCGCCGCCGCATAAACGCAGCACACGGTAGGGCAGGCCCAGCTTTTGCAGCAAGCCCTGTACATGAGCGCTCATTTGCTCAAGGGTGTTGTATGATTCATCGGGATGAACTACCTGTACCAGTTCTACCTTGTCAAACTGGTGCAAACGGTTCAGGCCGCGCACATGGGCGCCGTATGAACCGGCCTCACGGCGGAAACAGGGCGTATAGCCGCAATTCTGAACCGGTAATTCTTCGCCTTTTAAAATTACATCGCGGTAAATATTGGTGATGGGCACCTCGGCAGTCGGTATCATGTACAGGTTATCGGCGCCGATGTAATACATTTGCCCCTCTTTATCGGGCAACTGCCCGGTGCCAAAGCCCGAGGCTTCATTCACCATTAAGGGCACCTGTAACTCGTTGTAGCCGGCCTTTTCAGCTTCATCTAAAAAAAAGGCAATGAGGGCACGCTGCAATTTGGCCCCTTTACCTTTGTATACCGGGAAACCGGCGCCGGTAATTTTAACGCCCAGCTCAAAATCAATCAGGTGGTATTTGGCCGCCAGTTCCCAATGCGGCAGGGCATTAGCAGGCAGGGCAGGCTTTTCGCCATTTTCCAATACCACTTCATTATCCTCAGCACTGGTACCTGCAGGCACCGAACTATGCGGCAGGTTAGGCAGCAGTACCAATTTTTGCTGCAAGTCGCTTTCAAAAGCGGTGAGTTGCTCGCTCAGCTGCTTGCTTTCTTCCTTCCAGGCGCCGGTTTTGGCTTTTATTTCGTTAGCTTCCTCTTTTTTGCCGGTGCGCATCAGCTCACCAATCTGGCGGGCGGCGGCATTGGCCTCGGCCGAAACGCTGTCGAGCTTGTTCTGGGTCTGCCGGCGTTTTTCATCCAGCTGAATCACCTCGTCAACCAGCTCGGGCTGCTTGAAATTTTTTACAGCCAATCGTTCCAAAACCTTTTCCCTGTTATCGCGGATATAACTAACTTGCAGCATTTATATATTGAATTTTAAGGCAAAGATAATTATATAGTTCATGGTTCATAGTTGATAGTTCATGGTAAGTCCATAGTTGATGGTCCATAGCCTATGGATTGAGATTACAGACGATTATCATAAATAAATGATAAGAGCTATTTTACCGGTCAAAACTATCGTCTATGGACTATCGACCATTGACTACACTTCATGAACTATCAACCATCACCTATGAACCCAATTAATCCCACCGGCAAGCTCTATCTCGTACCTACGCCCATTGGTAATTTGGAGGACATGACCTTCAGGGCAGTACGTGTGCTGAAAGAGGCAGATTTGATTTTGGCGGAAGATACGCGTACTTCGGCGCCGCTGCTTAAACATTTTGGGGTGAGCCAGCGGGTGTTTGCCCATCATCAGCACAATGAGCACCAGTCGGCTACTGAAATTGTGCGGCTGCTGAAAGAGGGCAAAAATGTGGCGCTGATATCGGATGCCGGTACGCCCGCCATTTCTGATCCGGGTTTTTACCTGGTGCGCGAGGCGGTGAAAAACGATTTGGAGGTAGAATGCCTGCCCGGCGCTACGGCCTTTGTACCCGCGCTGGTGAATAGCGGCTTCCCTACCGATCGTTTTTGCTTTGAGGGCTTTTTGCCTTTAAAAAAGGGCCGGCAAACCCGCTACAAATTTTTAGCGGAGGAGGATCGGACGATTATTTTGTATGAGTCGCCCCACAGGCTGCTAAAAACATTGGATGAAATGGCCACCTATTTCGGTGCCGACCGCCAGCTATCGGTATCGCGCGAGCTGACTAAATTATATGAAGAAACCGTGCGGGGTACGGTAGCCGAAGTAAAAGCACATTTTGAAACGCACCCGGTGAAGGGAGAGTTTGTGATTTGTGTGGCAGGAAAGTAGCTGTGCTTAACTTTATTCAAAGATAAGGTTATAAGTACCGTCGTCATTGTGAGGAACGAAGCAATGACGGGTTAAGAATAATGAATACACAATGAAAAACAACATATTTCTTTCCCTGTTCTCGGGCTTGCTGCTGTGGCTGGCCTGGCCGCCCAGCGAGTATACCACCTGCTTTTTGTTCATTGGCCTGGTGCCCATGTTGCTGGCAATGGAAAATATCATACAGTCGAACGTGAAAGAGCGGGGCAAAAAGCTGTTCTGGGTTACGTTTGCAGGTTTTTTTGTATGGAACTCGTTGAGTATTTACTGGGTGTATAACTCTTTAAAAACTATTGGCGCTTTGGTGGCTGTACCGATTACGCTGATTCCATTCTCATTAGGCCCATTATTAATGTCGTCTGCCTGTTGGCTGTATTACCGGTTGCGTTTACGCACCAGCCGGGGGCTTTCACTGGCCGGGCTGGTATGCTTCTGGATAGGCTATGAATACCTGCACCAAACCTGGGATCTGCATTTTCCGTGGATGACGCTGGGTAATGGCTTTGCCGTTAATCACCAATGGATACAGTGGTACGAATATACCGGCGTGTATGGTGGCACCCTGTGGGTATGGCTGGTGAATATATTTGCTTTCCTGATTTATATAAGCCTCCGCGAAGCGCAAACCAGCGCTTTCCGCTTGAAAGTGATAACGGCTTTTGTGCTGTCGCTGATTTTACCGCTGGCAATATCCCTGTATCGTTACTACACTTTTGAGGAGCAGCCTGACCCCTCCGACATCGTAGTGGTGCAACCCAACATTGATCCTTATGCTAAAGAGATGGACATTCCGGCAGGGCAGCAAATCGCTATTCTTACACATTTATCCGATTCCCTGGCTCAGCGCAACACCGAATATTTCATCTGGCCGGAAACGGCCATAGCCGAAAATGTGGATGAGGACAAACTGCAGGCCAGTCCGTATTACGCCCAGATTAAGCAGTTTTTGAACAAATACCAAAACGCCAATGTGCTTACCGGCGCCGAAACCTTTAAGGTGTATAATGACGATCATACCCCGTCGGCCAGTAAACTGCCGGGCAGTAACCAATATTATGATGCATTTAATACCGCGCTGAATATTGAAAATTCCACAAAGGTGCAGGTTTATCATAAATCCAAACTGGTGCCCGGTGCTGAAGCCATTCCTTTCAGTGCAGCCTTATCGTTTATGAAACCCGCCTTTGAGCATTTGGGCGGGGCGGCAGGCGGCTACGGCAGTCAGGCTGAACCTGCTGTGTTTTACTCGCAAAGCGGCATCGGGGTCGATCCGGTGATTTGTTATGAATCCATTTGGGGCAATTATGTGGCGCAGGCGGTGCGCAAGGGCGCACAGTTTATTGCCATCATTACCAACGACGGCTGGTGGGAAAATACCTCGGGGAAGGATCAGCACCTGGATTATGCCAAGCTGCGGGCCATTGAAAACCGGCGCTGGGTATGCCGCTCGGCCAATACCGGCATTTCAGCCTTTATTAATGAGCGGGGAGATATCGTAAAGAGCACCGCCTGGTGGACCAGAACTGCCATCCGGCAGGATATCAATCTCAATTCCGATTATAC
>CAXTCH010000326.1:0-4443 GCA_964241945.1 uncultured Mucilaginibacter sp. | reverse complement strand
GAACGTTGATCCCCGTGTGGCCATACTGTCATACTCCAACTTTGGCTCGAACGACGGGGAAGTGCCTGAAAAAACCCGTGAAGCCGTAAAAATTTTACACCAGCAATACCCCAATATACTGGTAGACGGCGAGCTGCAGGCCAACTTTGCCATGAACCGCGATTTGCTCGAAGATAACTTTCCTTTTTCGGTGCTTAACGGCAAGCCTGCCAATACCTTAATTTTTCCTAACCTCGAATCCGGTAATATTGCTTATAAGTTATTGCAGGAAGTGGGCGGCGCTGAAGCGGTAGGCCCTGTATTACTGGGACTTAACAAGCCGGTGCATATTTTGCAGCTGGGCAGCTCGGTACGTGAGATTGTAAATATGGTAACTATAGCGGTAGTAGATGCACAACAAAAAGAAAAATCTGCAACTTAGCGAAACAAATTATCGTAAAAGGTAAATAAACGATATATTACAATCCCTTATGTACGCTTATATTGATGGTAAATTAGCATTTAAAAGTCCGGCCTATGTGGTTATTGACGTGGGCGGAATCGGCTATCAAATCAATATATCCTTAAATACATATGCAAGGCTGGGCGATGTTGAGCGTTGCCGTTTATATACCTGGTTGCATGTAAAAGAGGATGCCCATACCTTGTATGGGTTTATTGATGAGGGGGAGAAGCGGTTGTTCGGGCATCTTATTTCTGTGTCGGGTATCGGTCCTAATACGGCCCGCATGATGTTGTCTTCCATTTCTCCCGAAGAAATTCAAACTGCTATTGTGAAGGGAAATATTTCCCAGATACAACGCATAAAAGGTATCGGCCCTAAATCGGCGCAGCGCCTCGTTCTGGAATTACAGGACAAGCTGCGCAAGGAAGGACCGGACAGCCTGATTACTGTTCCGGTAATACAAACAGCTAAGGATGAAGCCCTTTCGGCATTGGTAATGCTGGGCTTTGTGCGCAATAATGCTGAGAAAGTACTGGATCAGGAAATCAAAAAACAGCCTGATCAAAACGTAGAACAGTTGATTAAGGCTGCCCTGAAGAGTTTATAACTATTGATTTAATTTTTTACGCTTAGCGGCTTGTTTAAGAACTTTACTGTAAGGTTAGTAGTGGGTATCTTATGGTTTTCTGCCTTCGGCGGATTACACCATGCTTTTGCCCAAAAGAGCCGCCCGGTTCCTAATGGTGACACGGCTACCGTTACCGTTCCTTATAAAAGCGAGGAGTCGAAAAACTTTCGTTCAAGAGAAGGTTTTTTTGATGCCGACCCGCCCAACCTGGTGCGTACCATTCAGTACGATGTAACTACCAATCGTTATATATTAACTGAAAAGGTGGGTAACTTATTGTACCGTCCTCAGCGTTACTTAACATTTGAGGAATATTTAAAACTCGTTTCAAAGCAAAACCAACGCGAATATTACCAGCAGTTATCGGATAACTATAATTACGAGTCACAGCAGCCGGGCTTTATTCCGCAGATAAAAATTCGCAGCCGTACCTTTGAACAGGTTTTTGGCAGCCCGAACATTGACATTCGTCCGCAGGGATCGGCCGAAATGGTATTTGCCGGCCAGGTAAACAGCAACCAGAACCCGCTGTTTAACACCCGCCAACGCACTCAGTTTAATTTTGATTTTGACCAGCATATTCAAATGAACCTGACCGGTACCATTGGGGATAAACTGAAAATATCTACCAATTACAATACCGATGCGCAGTTTCAATTTGACAACCAGGTAAAGCTGGATTATACCGGCCACCCGGACGAAATTATTCAAAAAATTGAAGCCGGTACGGTAAGCATGCCTTTACCCACCACCCTGATACAGGGCAGCCAGGCGTTGTTCGGCGTAAAAACCAAGCTGAAATTTGGTAAGCTGGATGTAACCACCATTTTTTCGCAGCAGCGCTCGCAGGCTAAAACCATTACCATAACCAATGGCGCACAGCAAGGCAACTTTCATTTAAGTCCGGCTGATTACGAGGCCAACCGGCACTTCTTTTTGGCGCAGTATTTTCGCGACAATTACAATAAGGCGCTGGCTAACATCCCCATCATTAATTCAAATATTACCATTACCCGTATTGAGGTGTGGACCACCAACCGTACCAACGTAACCACCGACTCGCGCGATATCCTGGCCCTTACCGATTTGGGTGAAAATAATCCCTATAACAAAACGCTGATTCGCGGCGGAGGCTCCGGCCTGCCTGCCGGCACGACTACGCCGGGCTTCACCCAGCAATCCAACAGCTTATTGAACGGTTTGCCCACTAATGCCCGTTTAACCAATGCTAACGATATCGTCAGCTATTTTCAGTCTACCGGCGGGACGGATAACTATTCGCGCCTGAGCTATGCCCGTAAGCTGACCGATAAGGAGTTTACCCTGCATTCGCAATTGGGTTATATCTCCCTTAACTACCCGCTCAATAATGATGAAGTACTGGCGGTAGCCTATAGCTACACTTACAACGGCAAGCAATACCAGGTAGGTGAGTTTTCTACCGACCGGCCGGTAAATGCATCGACACCGCAAGTGTTGTATGTAAAGCTGTTGAAAAACGAAGTACTGAAAACCAGCCTGCCCACCTGGGATTTGATGATGAAAAACATCTATGCCTTAGGCGCATTCGGTATCAGCCCAGCCAGCTTCAACATGGTGATTTCCCGCCTGGATGATAAATCAGGTATCGAGAAGCCGATCATGGACGAAGGCCAGAATACCAAAAGTAAGCTGTGGTTACAACTGACCGGTTTGGATAACTTGGACCAAAAAAATGAAAAGCAGCCCGATGGCTATTTTGACTTTCTGGAAGGTATTACCATCGACTCGCAGAACGGGCGCATTATGTTCCCCACCATTGAGCCTTTTGGCAGCGACCTGGCTGCCAAGTTTACCAGCGGCGAGCAAAGCCTGGTAAGCCGGTATGTGTATCAGCCGTTGTATGATTCAACTAAAACCATAGCGCAGCAGTACTTTCCGCAACTGAACCGCTACGTTATCCGCGGTACGTACTCATCGCAGGCGGGGTCTGATTTTCAGTTAAATGCTGTAAACATTCCGCAGGGTTCGGTAGTGGTAAGCGCAGGCGGCCAGAAGCTGACGGAGGGAACCGACTTTACTGTAGATTACAGCATCGGGCATATCCATATTTTAAATACTGCATTGCTTACCTCGGGCCAGCCCATTACTGTAAACATCGAGAACAACGAGCTGTTCGGCGTACAGCAAAAATCACTGTACGGCGCCCGGTTCGATTACAGGGTAAACCCGAAGCTGGCTTTAGGCGCCACGGTAATGCACCTGAGCGAGTTGCCCTTAACCCAGAAGGAGCAGATAGGGGATGAATCAATCTCCAATACCATGGCCGGTTTTGATGTGAACTACGCCTCTAATTCGCGTATGCTGACCCGCCTGGTAGATAAGATTCCTTTTATCGATACCAAGGCGCCGTCTACCGTTAATTTCTCCGGAGAATTTGCGAAGCTGTTCCCCGGCAACCCAAGTGCATTAAATTTTGCCGGTTCAAAAAAAGGTACTTCCTATCTGGACGATTTTGAAAGCAGCCAGTCAATTATCGACCTGAAGAGCGCTTCCACCTGGCAGATTTCGGCTACGCCGGACACCTTCCCTGAATCGAAACTGGTAAATGACCTGAGTTATGGTTATAACCGCGCCCGCCTGGCCTTTTATAATATCGACCCGATATTTTATACCAATTCAAGTACCCTGCTGCCCAACTCACGTACCGAGCTGTCTAACCACTACGTGCGCCAAGTATTACAAAACGAGGTTTACCCTTACCAGCAGTCGGTTACCGGGCAACCCCTGATATTGCCCACCCTGGATTTAGCTTTTTACCCGAACACTCGCGGCCCGTACAATTACACTACTACCGGTGTTAATAACGATGGTACCCTGCAAAACCCAACTTCAAGATGGGGGGGTATTTACCGCAAAATGGAAACCACCGATTTTGAATCGCTCAACGTAGGGTACGTTGAATTTTGGGTAATGGATCCTTTTATTTATAAACCTAATTCAAAGGGTGGTGATTTATTTTTCAATTTGGGTAATATCTCCGAAGATGTTTTGCAGGATGGCCGCAAATCATTAGAGAACGGTCTGCCTGTTGACGGCGATTTAAGTAAGGTAGATAACACCAACTGGGGACGGGTACCTACATTGCAGCCGGTTATCAATGCCTTCGACAATAATCCTGACTCCCGCAAGCTGCAGGACGTAGGTTTGGACGGTTTGAACAGCACCGATGAGCAAACCAAATTCAGCACGGTGGTACAGCAAATTAAAGGGGTATTAAATCCAACAGCAGCAGCGGCGTTTGCAGCCGACCCTTCGTCGGATGATTACCAATATTATCAGGGCCCGGCATTAGATCAGGCCAAGGCGGGTATCTTAACACGTTACAGTA
>CAXTCH010000325.1:0-4449 GCA_964241945.1 uncultured Mucilaginibacter sp. | reverse complement strand
AATAAATCAGCAGCTTGATATGCATTTTTTTGATATCAGCCAGTATGCCCAGCAAGGTTTTTAATTTGGCCGGATCAACGGTTAGGTTCGGGTTAAACGGGTGCAACCCGTTTTTCACCATGCCTTTAAAATTGTCTTTATCATTAAACTCGCCTGTTTTGAGGTATCGTTCAATAACCGGTTTGTAAAGCATGCTGCCATCTTTCCTGAAGCCGGTACCGCTCATGCCCAGGTAACCGTATCCGGTTTGGTCGCCTATGTGTTCAACAGTATTATGCGTATCCAGCCCTTTCTCAATGGCAGTTTGCATAGCTTTCAGGTGCAACTTGGGGTCCAGCACCTCATCATGCGGCACGTTTTCAATATTGTTGGCATAATCCAGTATATCATCACTCTTTATAAAAGTTTCATCAAAGCCCAGAATGATCATTTTAGGTTTGGGCAACTGCCTGGCCTTCACACGGTCGACGTAAGATTTTACTTCATGAATATTTAAAAATCCTAGGCCGCCGTTATAAAAGCTACCTTGAGCGGAATTGAACATAAAACTACGGAACTGCAATACAATGGACTGCCCGACGGCCACAATAGCCGGCCGTGTTTGTTTGATGCCTTCCAGTTTATAAGCAGAATAGGTGTTATCGAAAAACTGCCTCAGGTAATAAGAATCGTGCGGGTTTTTAAGTTGTGCGGCTACTACCTTGTTTACCGGTACGGTTTCTTTGTAACGGTACAAAAAATATTCTCCGGCAATGATATACATTATTACAGGAACACTGAAGAACAGCAGGGAATAGATAAACTTTTTCATTAGAATTTGAAGTAGTAAAACGGCGCCTTACCCAGGTAGCCGAATAATAAAATGGCAAACACAATAGAAAACTCCAGGCTCACTCTTACCAGCTTGGGGTAATGACTGATATAAAACTGGTAATCGTTTTTTTGCTGAAACCACTCGTAAATTAAAAAGATCAGCACCACAGGTACCCATTTTAAAAAGTACATACCGGGCAGCGCCAGGGAGGAGAAAGAAAACATCCTGCCGGTATAAGCAAAGGCAGTGGCGGCATCAGGCGCGCGGAAGAATACCGCTGACAGGGCCAGCAACAGGAAAGTGCCCATAATAGACGGTAACTTCCATTGTTCCTTAGTTTTTAACCGGGTTAATATCTTTTTCAACCACGGAATTTTTTTACTGATAATACCGGGCAGAAAATAAATGGCATGGACCACACCAAACAGAATAAAGCTTAAGCCCGCACCGTGCCATATACCGATAGCTACCAGTAAAAATGTAGTACAGAAAATACGCCATGCGGTATCGGTTTTGTTTTTGTTGAGCATCGGCATAAATACATAGTCCCTGAACCATGAGGTTAAAGAGATATGCCATCTGGCCCAAAATTCGGGTATGGTTTTGGCGAAGAACGGGGTCCGGAAGTTAGTGGTCAGTTTAAAGCCCAATAATTTGCCCACGCCTATGGCAATGTCAGAATATCCGGAGAAATCAGTATACAGCTGAATCATAAAGAACATCAGCCCTAAAAGCAGCTCGGGCGAAGAAGCATGCCGGTAATTGGCAAAGATGGCCGACACACGCAGGTCGAGATGATCGGCAATGACTACTTTTTTAAAGACGCCGTAACAAATTTGCTTAATGCCACCGGTGGCCTGCTCATAATCAAATACTCTTTTTTTAGACAGCTGCGGCATTAACTGATGGGCACGTTCAATGGGCCCAGCCAGTAACTGCGGAAAGAAGCTGGTAAAATTTAAAAAGGTAACCAGATCGGTAGTGGGCTTGAGTTTGCCTTTATAAATATCGATAGTATAACTGAGCGTTTGAAAAGTGAAAAAGCTGAGCCCAATGGGTAAAAGGATATGCAGTGTGTGCAAATGCGGGTGAACACCTGCATACGACAGTAAACTTTGTGTCGACTCTATAAAGAAATTGAAATATTTAAAGAAAAACAGTACTCCCAGGTTTAAAGTGAGGCTTGCTGCAATAAACAGCTTCCGGCGGCGACCCTGGGCATTGTACATGCGGATGCCCACAACGTAATCAAACATGGCGCACAAAAAGATGAGCAGCAAAAAGCGATAATCCCACCAGCCATAAAAAACGTAATTGGAAATCAGGATAAATAGGTTTTGCTGTTTCAGATGGTGGCGCAACGACCAGTAAATAACCAGGAAGACGGTTATAAAAGCAAAGAAATCAAAAGAGATAAAACTCATATCAATAGAAGTTAGTACAGTTTAAGTTGAATGTACAGGTACCTTTGCCAACTGTTAAATAGCAGTAGGCAGGTATAAGGCGTGTGAGTGTTATATTAAAAAGACGTATGCTTATGGCAACGCAGAATGGCTTGCCGGGAGCGCTGCATAAATTAGCAGTGCTAAATGGGGTTCTTTTCTTTCCATCTCACTCATCCTTCCCTTCAGCTTTTTAAACGGGGAGGTATAGCTGAAGGTTACAATTATTAAGTTTTGTGCAATGAGCCGGATGAAGGCTTTAATTAAAAACCGGCAATGCGGTTAATAAAGCAACTGTGCAACATATACAAAGCTGGATTTGGGTAAGTTTGCTAAATTTGTACTATTGTTTAATACCTGTACGCTTGTGTCGGCTAAGTTCAAATAAACCCTCAATATTTTTTAAAATAAGTTTGAATTACATAAAAAAATCCCTAATATTGCATTCCGATTTTTACGGGCTAAAAATCGCATTAAGAGCTTAGAATCATGGATTTAGTAAAATTTGTTGAAGAGCAATCAGTAGTAAAAAAAGAAGTTCCTGCGTTCAAGTCAGGCGATACGGTGAGTGTATACTATAAAATCAGAGAGGGTAACAAAGAACGTATCCAGTTATACCAGGGCGTGGTAATTCAGCGCAATGGTGCAGGTGTTACAGCTACTTTTACCGTTCGCAAAGTATCTAACGGCATAGGTGTTGAGCGTATCTTCCCTGTAAATTCTCCAAACATTGACAAAATTGAGGTAAACAGCCACGGTAAAGTACGTCGTGCAAAATTGTTTTACCTGCGCGAACTTACCGGCAAAGCTGCCCGTATCAAAACCAAGCGCGTATAAGTTTAAAATACGTTTTCATATTTTTATTTTTTTTAAAAAGGCCTTTTTGCAGCAATGCAAAAAGGCCTTTTTAATGGAATGCCTTTCAGCGGTTCCAGTTTAGTTAGCCCGTTAATAATTATAAACAAAGTTTGAGCCTATTTAGTAGCTGTCGTGCGAGCGATCCTGCAGCTGGTTCTCCACTGCGGTAATCAGGTCGTCCATGTCGAATGGTTTTTTAATCAGGTCATTGGGCAGGCAATAGCCGCGCATGGCATCCTGCAAATCGTGTTTGGCCGAAACCATGATGATCGGGATATGATTAATCTCGTGCGAAGCTTTTACTTCCCGGCAAATCTCCCGGCCATCAATTCCCGCATCCAGGGTAATGTCCAGTAAAATTAAATCGGGCTGCAAAGATTTAATAAAGAATACAGTATCCATACCGGTAGACCTAACGGTAGCCCGGTAGCCCTCCATCTCCAGCATATCTTTCATCAAATCACCAATCTCCGCGTTATCGTCTACAATCAAGATATGTTCGTTCATAGCAATTATAAATCCTATGCAACTACAAGGCTGACCTTTATTTTGTTTAAACTGGTTTTGCCCATAAAATGCAGGTGCCGGTAAATCTATTATAATTTCACAAAGCTACCAACTGATTTTTAGTATAAATTCTATTTAATTTCTTTTTGGTTAAACTTTGGTCTCGTCCGGAGGTCTTAAGTACAGATTTAGCCGTTACTTTCGTTTTTAGCTTTGCCGGGTTAGCCCGGCTTTTTTGTGCCCGTAACCCGGCAAAAAAGTGCGATTGATTCCCGGTAACGGCCGGCTTATTTAGGGCCATTGGTCATCATGAAAAAAATAAGAGTGTGCCATTCGACATAAAGACAGTGTTTCAGGTGTTTCGTTATGTTTCACCCGTTTCGTGGCGTTCCCTCTGTTGCATAGTGTTGCAAGGTGTTGCGTAGCGTTGCGTAGTGTTTCACCTGTTGCAGGTGTTGCGCATGTTGCAAATGAAACACCTGCAACAAGTAACTCTTATTCAACTTTCTGGAATAAGCTTGCCTAAACTTATTTAGATTTGCCGCTGTTATACCTCATCATGAAAAAGCTACTGCTACTTATATTTATGCTGACCATCTTACGGGCCCAGGCCCAAGTGGAGAAGGCCGATATCAACGAACTGCTGTTTAAACAAGGCGGCCTGTTATACGAGCATGCCGAGTACGGCGTAAGCATTGGCATTGTTAAAGGAAAGCAGGTGTTTTTTATCAATGCCGGCCGCAGGGCCGGCAGAAAGGCGCCGGTAGACAGCGCCACTTTGTTCGAAATCGGCTCTGTTACCAAAACCTTTACCGGGCTGATGCTGGC
>CAXTCH010000324.1:0-4473 GCA_964241945.1 uncultured Mucilaginibacter sp. | reverse complement strand
GCAGATGTTTCACCACCGGTATGGAATCGCTGTTGAGTTCAATGGTTATATTGATAAATTTTACTCTTCCCAAATATTCCCTTTTGATATTAAAAGATTTTTGAAAGAATCACTATGGTCATTGATTGAGTCAAGGTACGAGCCGTATAAATTCTTTCCTGAACCTCAAATGTTAGTTGATGAATTTAAAAATAGATATGCATTAAATCCAAATGGCGGGTTTTACAAAGATTTAGAATATATTCTAAAGCCGATGATTGACCAGAACCTCATAAAAATTAGGAATTTTCAGCGTTTTAGATATTTTGCACTTCCGAATCATATATTTCCAACGATAAACGGGCGGACTTCCAATGCTTTGTTTTACCCCTTAATGATATTAATAATTAATATTGAACGTTTTTTTCTGAGGCCAAAGGATTTAGAAGAAGCATTTGAGAAGATAAGTAACGTGTATCAAAGCGATTATGATACAAATACATCGAATAGGCATGGTAACAACGATGATTATTCAAACTCGCTGATTCAACATTCTATACCATTTTTAATCAGTGAGAAACTCACTTTTGGAGGAGATTATGAAATTGGCAAAGAATATTCCATTCCCTTTAAAACTGAAACAGGCTTGTCAATTTATATAGTATTTGACATTGAAAAGAATAGGGGGTATAATTATACCTACTTTATATATAATAAATGCACGTTGAGCAATACGTTGACTTATGAACGTAACCAAGAACTATCGGTAATAAATCCTAATCCGTTTTGGTTTTTGTACAAGGCATATCAAGCTATAGTTGCTAACAACTACTTAGCTTAATAATATGCTGTTACACAAATCCTGATTGCGTACATCAAAATATCTGACCTAAGCTTTAAAGGCCACCTTTAATAATCTTTTAACTTTTCTGCGGGTGGTGAGAGGACACTGCTCCGCAAAGGCGATGCTGGGCCTTGCCCTTTGAGTACTACTGACTACCGGATGCCCCGGATGGATGGGGTAAAGAAGGTATCAGTGTATCTTCGCAAACAATAAGTAAGTTATTATTTTAAAATCAGCTGTGAAAGATTATTCACACTGGAGATCCGTTGCTCAGATTGTTTGCAAGCAGTACTCGCAATGCCTCAGTCAGATTTATGTTTACCCAAGACATAACTTCAAGAGCCTTTTATCCGTACAAAAGGGCATTGTGATAAGGTTTAGTTTGAAAGCCTCCGAGCAGCAAGTGCAAGGAGGCTAATTTTTTTACTATCTTTTTCAATTTAAGTGCAACCCTGCGTTCATCCTTTCCGTACAACGAGGTAAAGGCATTCAACCCGCCTTTTAAGACAAACAAACACTAAACTTTTACACAGTTGACATGAAAGCCCAAACCACTTTTTCATTCTACAGTGCTGAGCGCTGCCTCCATCTTTCCAAAACTTACTGGCAACTCTTTGATTAACCGCCTTTAGGCCCGGTTTCTCTTGTGCTTTTAGCTGATGTCTATGCGCCATCAGTCGTTGTTTTGCAGTTTCTTATTCCAATAACATCAATATTAAATCATACAACACCTTTTTATGAAAAAAATATACCTGACCTTAGGCCTGGGCATAGCCCTGGCCAAACTATCTCATGCTCAGGATGTCAATGTTCCTCAAGGTAGCGCCCTGGTAGTGCACACGGTGGACAATTCCATTGGTGTGCGCCTGTTCGGCAGGAACATGACCTGGGACACCCACTGGAATGGCGGCTACATGCAGATGTACGGCTCCTACATGTATGATGATGGGGGAGTGAGCGATCCAGGTGTGACCGGCCTGCACTTTGCTAACGGCGCTAACTTGATTAGCATCAACACGGGAGGTCCGGGCACTCCGGTCGGCATTAGGTTCAATTCCTTTGGCGGGGTATCCTGGTTTAATTCCGGCAACCTTGGGGTCGGATTGCAAGATCCCAAGGCGATGCTGCATGTGAGTACTGCTGGAACTTCTTCCAGCCCAACAACCCAGTTTTCAGGCGATATGATAATTCAGGGAAAGCCAGGAAATAGAACCGCAACTACAGGTGCCTCACTGGAGTTCAACATCCCTGCCAACACAGATGGAACTAACCCTTGGGGGCAAGCCAGGATTATTACCGTTGCTGGCAACACTAATAACCAGGATGCGACAGGAAAGCTAATCCTGGGTACCAGGCGTATGTTTGACAAAGGAACGGGCAGCGGAACTACCTGGAACTATGGTGATGACCTGGTTATCGATGGCAGTGGCAGGATCGGCATCGGTACCACAAGCCCAGATCAAAAGTTTACGGTTAATGGCACCGTGCATGCCAAGCAGGTGCTGGTGGATAACAGCGTTCCAACGCCGGATTATGTGTTTGAAAAGGGCTATAAGCTGCGCTCACTCGAGGAGGTTAACCGCTATGTAAGCAAATATAAGCATTTGCCTGATGTGGCCTCTGCCCAAGAAATGGACGGTAAGGCTGTTAACCTCAATCAACTTAACATGCAGCTGCTGCAAAAAGTGGAGGAGCTAACGCTGTATATCATGAAGCAGAACAAACAGTTGCAGAAGCAAGCGCAAAGAATAACCAGGTTAGAAAAAGAGAAACAAGGCTTCTAACCATATAAATAACAAACGCTTTTTAACCTTACCTATTCAGCTTATCAGCTATACACTGCTATGAACCTTAAGACCTTTTGCGCGATTATTTTCTCTACGCTATTTCTTCAGACCCAGCTATTCGGCCAAAAAAGTATCGTTAATGTTAACCCTGTCACTGGAACAGCCAACGTCGTTATTCCAGTATATTCAGTCAGCCGGGGTGAAGTGTCCATGCCGATTAACCTGATTTACAACGCGACTGGCGTTAAGCCCAAAGATGTGGAAAACACAGCAGGCATAGGCTGGCAGCTTCAGGCTGGTGGACAGGTGAGCCGGCAACTGCGCGGATTGCCTGATGACATCAAGCAGGATATCTCCGGCAATTCAAGGACGGGATGGATCTATAGGACTGATGTTAGTACAACCATTAACACTTTTAATATTGCTAATACCGGTAATGGCAACTGCTCCAATGAATCGAACGACTTGAATTATATCAATCATTATTTTACTTATGATGCCGACAGTGAGCCGGATCTGTTTTATGTGAGTGCGCCGGGTTTATCCTGCCAACTGGTTTATGACAATATCAATCAAACATTCCGGCCCGTTGCCTATCAGGATTTAAAGATTGCTTGTACTTATAACAATAGTCCTAATAATCCCTTGAATGGGGTAATTACCAGTTTCACAATTACTAATAATCGAGGGATACAATACACCTTTTCTGTTCCAGAATTTATTCAGCAGCAAACCGTCAAACCCTCAAACAGCACCAGCTCAGGCACTTATTTTCAAACCACTTATAAGCAATATCAGAACGGTATTCAATTCTATGATAACTGGTACCTCAAAAGTGTCATAGATGCTAATGGAAACGGCGTTATACTCAGTTATACAACTTCACCTCAGCGTATTAGCAACGACCCCGTTATTCTATATGCCGGTGCTGCCAGCAACGGATACACCTCAATCAGTCAATACAGTGTCAAGCAGACGGTAACCCCCCAAACTTTGTCCACCATTCAAGCTACAGATAATGATCTTACCTCTCAGGTGTTAAGTTTTAATTGGATCACCAATGCTTACGGCGGTGCAAACTATGGAACAGGTCAAAGCGTAGTCAGCGCCATCACCGGAATGGGAAAAAGCCTGCAGTTCAATTACAGCTTGGTTACCTATAATTCTACCTACGCTCGGTATTTTTTGAGATCATTTACAGATGTAGGTTGCAGTACGCCCGTGAATTACAACTTTACTTACTACGGTGAAACTTATTCAAACTATAATTACAGCACCGCCTTATCCGATTCGACTTCCACACGGAACATGGATTATTGGGGATATTATACGTCTAATTCAACTACCTACTCCGTTCCATCAATGTATGTCAACCCTTCAAACGCTACCTATCAGCGTTATGAAGTTTGGCAGACGGGCAACACCGGAGCCGACTACACCAATCAGCTGATCGGTTTGAACCGCCTGCCTGACCCCACCAATGTGAACGCAGGATCGCTGCAAACTATCAGTTATGCGCAGGGTGGAAGCACAACCTTGACCTACGAATCTAATGATTACTTCGATGTGCCTGCTAATTTTGTAAATCAGGGAGGCGGATTACGGATTAAACAAATCACGGACAATGACAATATCACAAGCACCAGTCTGACCAGGAGTTACACCTACCTGAATCCCGTCACTGGAAAATCCAGCGGAAAGCCCCTATCATTACCCGTATATGGTTTTACCACACCTTATACCGGGTCGGCTACCGGTAATGATTACTGGAACTATTCAACCATCCGTTCTTTTAATGATCTGTCTATAGAAGATCATACTATTATGTATGAGTATGTAAAAGAAACTCGGGCAGGGGCAGGT
>CAXTCH010000323.1:0-4489 GCA_964241945.1 uncultured Mucilaginibacter sp. | reverse complement strand
AGCTCAGGGTGACAGCGTTGATAGCGGTCATCATACCTTCTGCAAATCCTGTTAATTCTGTAAATCCTGATTCAGAAAAATGAGCATAATCAAACACCCATAACCCTTAAACTTATCACTAAAAAGGCACTGCTTGCACAGTGCCTTTTTAGTTAGCGTTCTGCAAAAATATCCCCCGGGTTCCAGGTAGGCCGTTTGGGATTGTTTGCTACCAGATAGCCGATCAAAAAGTTAAGCTGGGCATATTTTTTGCCGGCATTAAAGTCAAAAATCCCGTTAATATCATCCTGCGGCTTGTGGTAATATTTGGCGCGCCATACCGCCACTTTTTCGTTCAGGTTGTTTTTACCGTCTTCTGTCTTGCTGCCATATTTAATGTGCAGCGCAGGTATGCCCTGCAGCACAAAACTGTACTGGTCGCTGCGTACAAAGCGGTTTTCTTTGGGCTCAGGGTCAGGTTCCACACTCAGGTTAAGGTCAGCAGCGGCTTCATTTACCTCATTTTGTAAGGAAGAATGCTCGGCGCCTAAAGCCGTTACCGACAGCAGTGGCGCAATAATGGTAGGCATATCGGTATTGACATCGGCCACCATGCTTTTTACCGGAACAATGGGTTTGTGCGCAAAATAACCCGAGCCGATATCGCCCAGTTCTTCGCCGGTTACCATCACGATGAGGATAGAGCGCTTAGGTTTTACCTTCAGGTGCGAGTAGATATTGGCAATCTGCAGCAAACTGGAAACACCTGAGGCATTATCATGCGCCCCGTTGTAAATGGAATCGCCCTCTACCGGCTTTCCAACGCCGAGGTGGTCCAGATGTGCACTATGTACCACGTATTCATTTTTCAGCACCGGATCTGACCCGGTAATTTTCCCTACTACGTTATAACTGATCACATCCTTAAAAGCGGATTGATAGCTGGCCTTTACCTGTGCTTGTAAAGCAAAGGGCTGCGGCTGCCCTGCTTTTATACTACTCAGCACAGCAGGTATTTCTTTTCCGGCGGCGGCAAATAAATCGGCGGCTACTCTATAACTTATCGAGCCCAGCAGCTTAATCTGACCGGAAGCATAACTACGCGATACCACCACATTGCCGTTGCCATCTATTGCACTGTAAATGCCGCGGCTGGTATTGGCCACCCGCGCGCCGGAATCAGACAGGGCTACCATTACGCCTACTGCGCCGTGTGCAGCCGCATTTTTTTGCAGGGTAATCAAATCCATGCCGTGCGATGCCTCTGACGACGGGAAGCCGGCCGGTGCACCACGAAAGATAACCACCACTTTGCCTTTGGCATCAATGCCTTTATAATCGTCGTAATGCTGCCCGGCATTGGTAATACCGTAACCGGCAAATACCATTTGGGCATCTGCTGTTCCCTGCTGTTGCACCGGGCTGGGATAAATGGCGGCATCGCGGCCATACACTATGGCTTCGTTGCGGTTACCGATAGTTATGGCCAACTGTGCATCGGGCAGTGTATAAGCCCGGCGCAACAATACCTTTTGCAGCCAGCCGCCATTTTCGCCGGCGGGGGCTACCTCATAACTTTTCAAACGCGAAATCACGTAGTCGGCAGCCATCTGGAAACCGGGCGTGCCGGGTGCACGGCCCAGTAGTTTATCATCTGCCAGGTAAGTAATATCGGCTTTAATCTGGTCCGCACTGGCGGCGGTCATGGCCTCAGCTACCTGCGGACTTACCGCTTTTTGCTGACTATGCGCCGCAAACGTTGAGAAACCAAGCGTTGCTGCTATAAAAAGTTGTTTAATTTTCGGGTGTGCCATAGCTGCACAAATTACGCATAACCGGGCATAGCTCTTTGTAAAAATTGCTATACATTTCAGGCCGGTTTTATTGAAGATTTTATTAGGGCCAAACTTAGTTCAACTAAAAAAGGCGAAGTATCAGCACTTCGCCTTTTTCTATAATTAACTGATTTTATAATGAACAAACTGATTCGAAATTGTGAAAGGCGTAAGCGGCTGACTAAATGTTCCGCAAAGATTGATAAAATTGTTGTACCTGCCTTTTCTTAACCATTATTTTACAATAAACAAGATACAAGAGGCGGCAATGACTTTATTTATTTGTCGGTTAATCAGCGTTTTGTGCCGACAAAATTACTGAAACCGTATTTGCTAAACATTAAGTTATAACCAAATTACAGAGAAATAATTAAGCAGGCAGCGGCCACAATTTTTATATTTGATAAGTGAACATCACCCTTTACTGTTTATTTAACTAAGAAGTACAATGCTTAAAAAAGGAGAACACATTGAAGGTACGCCAGCAGAATTACAAACGCTGCTTGATCAGGATGCAGAGGCTCATGCATTTTTTGAAAGCTTATCCAAATCCTATAAGCAGGGCTACTGTGACTGGGTAGGCTCGGCAAAACAGGAAGACACGCGGAAGGTACGTGCAGATAAAGCATTAGCTATGCTTCGCAACAAGCAGAAGACATTGAAAACTTGAGGTGATTTATTAATAGTATTGATCAGTAAAGCCTCTTGTGTTATCATAAGGGGCTTTTGTTTGGATATAAAAAACCTTATAAAAAGCAAAGCCCCCTGATGGGCAGGGGGACTTTTACTAACCAATTATAAACCTAAATTATGAGAAGAGCTGTTGGGGAAGGATTCGAACCTTCACAGAGCAGTTAGCCTCGTTAAAGGTTTCCTGTTATTCTCCGCCACCGGGACAAGGAGGTGTGTCTGCCAAAAATTTCACCACCCAACATTATTATTTTTTGATAAAGAACGCTCAACTTTTTCAGTTGCTTGATACAAATGTAAGGGACTTACCCATTCCTTGCAAATATTTCAACAAAATATTTTTATTTTTAAGTGATTTTTAATTATCCTTGTATTTAACTAAACAAATCAAAATTTATGTCTCACAAAAAAGGTCAAAATTTAGAAATTGATAATTTGGATATTCAAATCCTGTCTATCCTCATGAAAAACGCCACTACGCCTTATACCGAAATTGCAAAAGATTTAATTGTATCGGGTGGTACCATCCATGTGAGAATGAAGAAACTGGAAGAAATGGGCATAATTAAAGGCGCCAGCCTCGAGGTAGATGCCCAAAAGCTGGGTTTTGATATTACCGCATTTCTGGGTATCTACCTCGAAAAAGGCTCGCAGTATAATGATGCGGTAGCCAAGTTAAAAGAAGTAAAAGAAATTACCGAACTATACTACACCACCGGCAGCTGGAGCATTTTTGCCAAAATTGTATGCCATGATACCAGCCACCTGCGCGAAGTATTGAACGAGCGCATACAAAGCGTACCCGGCATACAACGCACCGAAACCTTTATATCATTAGAAGAAAGCATTAAACGCCAGATTACTTTGGAGTAACCTTTACTTAAACTTTGCCTTCAGGGCCGCCAATTTTGCCTGCATATCCATTTCCGGTTGCTGTTTACCTGCCGACTGATGTTTTTGTGCTGGCCTTACCGGCTTTTTATCCGTACGATTAACGGTGGCATTATTTTCAGCGGCGGCCTCCTTCATAGATAAGGATATACGCTTGCGGCCGGCATCTACCTCGGTAACCGTTACCAGTACCTTCTGGTGCACTTTCAATACCTCGTTAGGGTCTTTAATATACCGGTTGGTGATCTGGCTCAGGTGCACCAAGCCGTCCTGATGTACGCCGATATCTACAAAAGCGCCAAAGGCGGTGATGTTGGTAACGATGCCGGGCAGCTTCATACCTACCTTTAAATCGCTGATGGTATTTACGCCTTCGGTAAAGGCAAAGGCTTCAAACTGCTCACGCGGGTCGCGGCCGGGTTTGGCCAGTTCGGCCATGATATCATTCAGGGTAGGCAAGCCTACGGTATCGGTTACATAATTTTTCAGCGGAATACCCTTGCGTAATTTCTCCTCCTGCATCAGCTCTTTTACCGAATGACCGGCATCTTTTGCCATTTGCTCTACCAGTGCATAACGCTCGGGGTGTACGCCGCTGGCATCCAGCAGGTTTTCACCGCCGCGAATGCGCAAAAATCCTGCAGCCTGCTCATACGCCTTATCGCCCAAGCGAGCCACCTTGCGTAACTGTTCCCGGCGTTTAAAAGCGCCGTTCTGGTTACGGTAATCCACAATATTTTGTGCCAGCTGCGGCCCGAGGCCCGATACATAAGCCAGTATCTGCTTGGAAGCGGTGTTCAGTTCCACCCCAACGGCATTTACGGCGCTGATTACCGTATCATCCAACGAGGTTTGCAGCTTATTCTGATCCACATCGTGCTGGTACTGCCCTACACCGATAGATTTCGGGTCGATTTTCACCAGTTCTGCCAAAGGGTCCATCAAACGCCGACCAATAGACACGGCGCCACGCACGGTCACATCCTTATCCGGGAACTCCTCACGGGCCACCTCGGATGCAGAGTAGATAGAAGCGCCACTTTCGTTCACCATTACAACGGTTACGCCCTGCAGGTTCAGGTTGCGCACAAACA
>CAXTCH010000322.1:0-4498 GCA_964241945.1 uncultured Mucilaginibacter sp. | reverse complement strand
AAATCAGATAAGCAGCAGTTAATGGAAATAGAACTGGAGCTGTATGCCGTTGCCTCCGAGCAGTTGGAATCCAAGCATCAGCCGGATATGCAGGAAAACGTATTATTGCAATACCGGTCTGAGTTTTTAAAACACAAGCTGCAGCTGCTGCAGGAAGCCAACAGTGATGACGGTACCCGTGCAAAAGCCACCGAGCGCATAGAGCGTTACCGCGAAATTATGATGCAGGTAACCGAAGAGGAACGCAACCGGCTGCATACTTTCCGCAAAAAACCGGATTATGATGATGATATTATCCGGCAGGTAGAGCACCGGTTGGATTTGGAAGAAGAACAATTGCAGGAGGAGGAAGAATAATTCTATTTAATTAACGTAGTGGTATTTACCGGCTAACGCCTAAGATTTCACATTCGGTAATCCATACTAACGCTTAAGCTGTTATCTTTACCGCCAACATCTTTATCCGAATAACATGACAACATTTAAAGACACTCCGGCGCAAATTACCATTGGCGCTAATACCAGTCACCCGCTTACTGTAAACCGTTTGGGCTATGGCACCATGCGCCTGCCCGGCGAGGACGTATGGGGCGAACCTGCCGACCGGCCGAATGCCCTTCAGGTTTTAAAAACAGCGGTAGCCGGCGGGGTGAATTTTTTGGATACCGCCGATTATTATGGCGATGACGTAACCAACCGCCTGATTAAAGAGGCCCTGTACCCCTACCCGACCGACCTGGTGATTTGTACCAAGGTAGGCGCTACCCGCAAGCCCGATAAAAGCTGGGTGCCTTTTCATAAACCCGAAAATTTGCGCACCGCTATAGACCGCAACCTGCAAACCCTGCAGATTGAGCAGGTACAACTGGTGCATCTGCGCCTGATTGCCCACAGCGACGTACCTTTTCTGGAACAATTAGATACCATGTTCGAGATGCAAAAGGAAGGCAAAATTTTGCATGTAGGCCTGAGCAACGTAAGCCCCGAGGAACTGGAGCAAGGTTTACAGCGCGGAAATATCGCTACGGTTGAAAACATGTACAGCTATTACCAGCGTACCACCCAGCAATCTCCACATGGCGAAATGCGGGGCGGCGAAGAAGTACTGGGCTTGTGCGAACAGCATCAAATCCCGATGATTCCGTTTTTCTCGCTGCTCAACTCGCTGTCAGACAAGGCAGACAAAGTAGCTCAGCTGGCGCAAAAGTATCAGGTAAGCGCCGCTCAGCTGAACCTGGCCTGGCTGCTGCACAAATCGGCCTGGATGTTGCCGATACCGGGCACCTCACAAGTAAAGCATCTGGAAGAAAATTTGAAGGCAGCAGAGATTCAGCTTACTGCCGAGGATATGGAGTTTTTGGGTTAGGTTATGTTTGCCTGACCTTATTGTTAATCAAATGACCCGGCCCCACCCAATACATTTCAGTTGCAAGCCAATACAAACTTGTACTGGCTTGCAACTCCCTTCCCGAAAGGGGAAGTATAAGCAGGGCTTAATATCGTTGCGCTCACAGGGGGTATGCAATCTCAATAGCTCAGGTACCGCCTGATCTCCTAACTATGTAACCGAATGAACCAATATTATATCATTGATTTTGACAGCACATTTACGCAGGTAGAAGCCTTGGACGAACTGGCGCGTATATCGCTGAAAAATCAACCGGACCGCGAGGAAATTTATAAGAAAATAGAGGATTATACCAATGCAGCGATGGAAGGCAAGCTATCTTTCACTGATAGTCTGGAAAGCCGTATTAAACTGTTGCAGGCCAACCAGCAGCACCTGAAGCAACTGGTAAGGCACCTGCGCAAAAAAGTATCTACCTCGTTTTCGCGCAACGACCAGTTTTTTAAGCAGCACCAGGACGAGGTACTGATTGTATCGGGCGGGTTTAAAGAATTTATTACGCCGGTGGTTACCGACTATCATATCAAAAAGGAAAACATCTATGCCAACACCTTTTTATTTGATGAGGAAGGCAACATTATTGGCTACGACCGCAGCAACCCGCTCTCGCAGGAAGGCGGTAAGGTAAAGCTGCTGCGCGAACTGGACCTGCAGGGTGATATATTTGGCATCGGCGATGGCTATTCGGATTTTCAGCTTAAGGAGTCGGGCATGATTAAAAAGTTCTTTGCCTTTACCGAGAACATTGAGCGTAAATCGGTAACCGAAAAAGCCGACCACATAACGCCGAGCTTCGATGAGTTTTTATACATTAACCGGCTGCCCCGCGCTATCTCCTATCCCAAAAATCGCATTAAATGTTTGGTGGTGGGCAACATGGGTGAGGAAGTTTTAGCACAGATGCAGAAGGAAGGCTATAACATCCGTAACCGTGATACCATTGAGGATAAATACTTACAGGAAGCCGGTGTACTGCTGTGCGATGAAGACCACCAGCCCACACCTGAGCAATTACAAGCCGCAGGCCGGTTAAAAGTAATCGGGTGTTTTGGCAAAGCAAACAGCCGGATGCTTACGGAAACCGCCGCCGGTAACGGCATCATTATTTTTGACGATCCCCGCCATAATCCCCGTAATACTGATTTCATTCCCAAACGGGTCATCGGATTTATGAACGAGGGCAAAACCCACATGAGCTGCAACTTTCCGGATTTACAGCCACCGCGGGTAAATAATGCACACCGGGTAATTCACATTCATAAAAACGTGCCGGGTATACTGGCGCAAATCAACCGGGTGTTTTCAAACCACCAGATTAATATTGTGGGCGAATTTCTGGTCACCAATCATCAGATCGGTTATGTAATTACCGATATCAACACAGGTTATGACCGGCAGGTGCTTGCGGAACTCAAAGCTATTGAGCATACCATCAAATTCAGATTGCTGTATTAGCGTCACCTGTTGGCATAGGTACCACCAGCACCGGAATCAGCGATTCGCGGATTACTTTTTCGGCTACGCTGCCCATCAAAAAGCGGTCGAGCCCTGTACGGCTGTGGGTACCTATAACAATCAAATCGGCGCCGAACTCCTGGCTGCAATGAATAATGCCATCCGCTGTAGAACCATAATCGGTAAGCTGCGTTACCTGCATGCCCTCGCCAAAACGCTCGATGGTGTGATTAAGGATAGACTGATGGGCGCTGTCTTCCGCTTTTATCACTTCCATCATTTCAGGGCTGGTCATACTATCCAGCGGTACACCCAGGCCGGTTAAATTTAAGGTGGTGGTATCGGTTCCCATAGGCGGAGCCACACTGGGTTCCATTATATGCACCAGCCCGACAGCGGCGCCAAACGTACGGGCCAGATTAAAACCATAGCTGGCAGCATGCTCGGCATAATTGCTGTTATCAATACCGATTACTATTTTTTTGATCTCCATAGGTGTTGAGGTTGTATAAGCAGATAACAGTGGAAGGTTGATAATGTGTGAAAGCTATGAACAGTCGTTGTGCGCGTCAGCAAATTACTAAGCTAAAAATCGCTGCTTGAACCACCACCACCGAAACTGCCACCACCAAATCGGCTTATGGACTTCACCGGAGCAGCAGGTAAACGATGAGCCAAGTCTCCTGTAATCAATGCTTCCGCATGGATTCGATTTAATAAATGTGCTTGGTTTAAATCAGTAGTGGTAAAACCATATTTAGGTGTTTTTAGGTAACGTACTAAAATATATACCATAATTAGCACAACAACTCCAGCCATAGTAAGAGCAATTTCTAAAGGCATGAAGTGGAAATAATATTTACAGGTATAAGCAGCGCAGGCAATTAACAATAGGCCTGTGCGCAGCAAAACCACTTCTTTTCTCCGTACACCCAGAACCAGGAACGCAAATGGAAGCAGCAATGTCCAGACCCAGAAAAAAGAACTCATATGCAAAGGATGTGCAGATGTAGCTGAGGCACCATTAAGCAACTCATTTAAATGATCAATTACATAATAGTTTCCGGCAAAATACATGCTTACTAAGCATACAAACCGTATGGCTGTTACACAAGATTGATAGAATTTGGCTTTGGCGTTAATAACTATGCGGCTTAGAATGTAATAAGCTGTTCCGAATAAAATTATAATTAAAAATGGCAATGTAGCGTTTCCAACCACTCCCAAGTGCTGCCAGGAAAAAAACACAGCACTTAAGAAAGACAAAGGTAAAATGATGCTCATTAGCACATCTGCAAAGCGCAATGTAAAATATGAACTTAGCAATAATAGAATCATGCTGAAACACAGGTATTGATCATAATGGTTATTAAAATTAATTGTAGACATCATCCACAAAAAAGCGCTGCTCAATAAACAGCCCGATAACCAAAGTAATGCTTGATCAACACCTGCTTGGTAATAATGCTTTTTCTTTACCGTTACTTCTAAAACTGTGTATGTGACAACACCTAAAAACAGCAACCAGCGAAAGCTATCGTACACATGCAGTTCCGAAAATACAAGCGGTAATAAACCTCCAGAAAAAAGTACAATAAAAAAAGTTAATGTAGATAAACCTACGCTTGATAATAA
>CAXTCH010000321.1:0-4507 GCA_964241945.1 uncultured Mucilaginibacter sp. | reverse complement strand
AGCTACAATACCCTTTTCGGTACCGGTCACCTTAAAGTCCATATCGCCCAGGTGGTCTTCGTCACCCAATATATCCGACAATACAGCGTATTTGCTACCGTCTTCATTGGTGATTAAGCCCATAGCGATACCAGATACCGGTGCAGATATTTTCACACCTGCATCCATCAGCGCCAGCGTACCTGCACAAACGGTAGCCATTGAGGAAGAACCGTTGGATTCCAGAATATCAGATACTATACGGATGGTATACGGATTTTCATCCTCTGGCGGTAATACGCGTTTTAACGAGCGTTGCGCCAGGTTACCATGACCTACCTCGCGGCGACCGGGGCCACGGTTAGGGCGAACTTCGCCGGTAGAAAAGCCAGGGAAATTATAGTGCAGGATGAATTTTTGATACCCGTTGATGAATGCACCGTCAATCATTTGCTCATCGTCTTTGGCACCCAAAGTAACGCTGGTTAATGATTGGGTTTCGCCACGGGTAAATACGGCAGAACCGTGCGCCGATGGCAGGTAGCTTACTTCGCTCCAGATCGGGCGAATTTCGGTGGTGCTGCGACCGTCCAAACGCATACCTTCATCCAATACCAGGTTGCGGATGGCATCATACTGCACATCGTGGTAATATTTTTTGGCTAAGCCTACGGTAATGGCATCTACCTCACCTAAAGTAGCAATAAAGGTATCGCGGATTTCCTTAAATTTCTCGCCGCGCTCGTGTTTGGACGAGGCTGCTTTTGCTATCGCGTAAACCTGATCGTAGGTTTTTTCATATACCTGCTTTTTCAGGTCCTCGTTGCTATGCTCGTGGTTGTAAGTACGTTTTACAGTTTTGCCAACTTCGGCAGCCAGCTCTTTTTGCGCCCGCACCTGAATTTTAATGGCATCGTGTGCAAACTTAATGGCTTCCACCATTTCTTCTTCCTGAATTTCCTTAGCTTCACCTTCCACCATGTTCACGTCGCTTTCAGAACCGGCTACGATGAATTCTAAAGTAGCGCGCTCTAAATCGCTCAGTAAAGGGTTGATTACCAGTTTGCCGTCAATTTTGGCTACGCGAACTTCAGAGATAGGTCCGTTGAACGGGATATCAGAAACTGCCAGCGCTGCAGAGGCGGCTAAACCGGCCAGGGCATCAGGCATTATATCTTTGTCGGCAGAGATTAACGAAATCATCACCTGGGTATCCGCATGATAATCTTCGGGAAATAAAGGACGCAGGGCGCGGTCTACCAAACGTGAAATCAGGATTTCATAATCGGATAAGCGGGCCTCGCGGCGTAAAAAGCCACCTGGAATACGTCCGGTTGACGCATATTTTTCCTGGTAGTCAACAGATAAAGGCAAAAAATCAACGCCTTCTTTGGCTTCGGGTGAAGATACTACAGTAGCCAGTAACATGGTATCGCCCATTTTTACCACTACTGAGCCATCCGCTTGTTTGGCCAGTTTACCGGTTTCGATCTCAATGGTGCGGCCGTCACCTATATCGAATACCTTTTTGATTGCATTATAGCTCATTGGTTAATTATTATGGTGTGCTTTTCGTCTTTAGGAGCTCACCGGTTTTTGTATGTAATTTGCAATTAACAAAAGTAAAAAAGCCATTTCCTAATTGAAATGGCTTTTCTTAAAAAACGGAAAAGATTTACTTAATGATATCACGCAGCGATAAAGCTTTGATGATAGCACGGTATCTTTCAATGTCTTTCTTGTAAAGGTAAGCCAGCAACGAGCGGCGTTTACCTACCAGCTTTTGCAGGGATAACTGGGTGCCAAAATCTTTTCGGTTTGATTTTAAGTGACCGGTTAAATGTGCAATGCGGGTAGTGAACAAAGCAATCTGACCTTCGGCCGAGCCGGTATCAGTAGCGCTTTTACCATGTTGTGCGAAAATCTCTGCTTTCGCTTCTTTACTTAAATACATTACCTGAATAATATTAAAGCGTAAATAAATTGAATTAATTGTGCGCGAAGGTAAGCAAAACCTGCGGATTAAACAAGCAGCGATTACGACTTCCTGATAATTTCTTTAGCCCTGTCCAACAGCTCGTCTTTACCGGCGGCAACACCTTTTATGGTAGGTTCCAAAACCTCATCAATCTTTACGCCCTTACGCTGCGTTTCGGTTCCGTCGGGATAAAGAATACCGATGCCCGAAATTAAAGTGGAAATATTGCCCGGTAAAACAATGGTTGATACGTTGCCGTCAGCCCCGGCCGTAGCGCTGCCGATTACCATAACATTAGGCGAACTTTGGAAAGCCATGGTTGTATATTCAGCCTGACTCTGCGTAGTTGAATTTACAATAACCACCACTTTACCATGGTATACATTGCGCCCGGGTGTAGCAAGCGCTTCGGTATAGGTAAACAAGCCGGGATGGCTTACCGATGTATTGGTAAATTTAACGAAGTTTGATTTCGCTGGTTTAATATAAGGCACAAAAGTAAAAGGCATAAAAGCCGAAGGATAACAACGCATATCGATGATAATTCCTTTCGTATTCTTAAACATTGCTTCAATTTCAGGCAGGTCTGTATTCTTGTAACGTCCCGGGAATACGTAGCCAATTGATTCATCAAGCAATTTATAAGCAGGCGCCTGAGGATCCGGATTGTAGTCCAAACTTCGGTTTACCTTAGCGAAAGGCAAAGCTGTAACCGTAATCTGTTGTGGCTTACCATCGCGTATCATGCGGAGTTCGAAGGTTGCATTGCGGCCTCTTAACAGGAAATTCCTGGGCATGTCCCTTAGTTGAGTCGCATAATTTGAAGCTGCTGAATAAGGCAAATACTCTTTAATAAGCTGGCTCACGGGCTTGCCGTTAATTTGTTCCATTACATCTCCCGGCTTTACCAACGATTTAATGTTCAGGGTATCATTATAATAACCGGTAACTACCAGTTTATTCTCAATGAAATTAGCTTGAAACGGTACGGCAAATCGGCCTTTAAAATCTGTAAGCGCTCTGTTCTGGCTCCAGATGTTGGCATGGGTATCGTGTATTCGCGCTATCAGCGCCAAAGTTTGCAGGGAATACTCTTGTGCATTGGCAATAGCAGCAAACTTAGGTATGCAATCGGATAACACGTCATCCCAATTTTCTTCTATCAAATGCTTGTCCGGATAAAAATACTGAATCATATTCCAATACCTAAAAAGAGTTAACATGCGGTAACCTGCATTGGGATAAGTCATCTCAACATAGGCATTTTCATGAGAAAAGCTGGGGTTACCCACTTCTTCAGATATCTTGATATAAAAGTTATCTTTAATATCTCCATTATTGAGTATATAAGTAAGCTTCTGCGTCAAAGCCGGCGAAAACACCTGGCCGGTAAACAATAGGCCATAATCGGGCTTAAGCTTAATTTCACTATCCTTTACTAAAAAGGCACACTTTTTACATGCCGGCGGCACGCCGTAGCTATCTACCCATTTCTCGAGCGTGGTACTTAACTCCTGATTATTGCCGGCCTTTAGCACCCGCGGCATAATTTTAAAAAGTTCTGCATCCCAATTGTAATTACCTTGGGCTACAGCAGGGTGATGGTATTTTAAAAACCCCCAGAGCTGACCCAAAGCTGTTAAGTTGATTACCTGTTGTTTAGTTATTACAATGGTATCTATGTTAGATTTTACGGTTTCAAGCACTATGGGTTTAACTTTTTCAATCGGCTTTCCATCCATATATAATCTGAAGTTATCAGCCCAAAGTTTGCCATTACCGGCAAGCAACGCACCGATGTGAATGTTGATAGCTTGAGCGTCGTCATAATGCAGCTTAATGCGGTATTCCTGCCATTCGGTGGTGCCTTTTACACCCCTTTTTTCCATGTTGTCAAATGCCTGTGTGCCGTCAATCCGCATCCATAAGCCTGCATAGCCCGAATTTACATTTTCAGTTTTCAGGTATCCTCTCAATTCAACTTCTTTACCTTTAAATGCGTAGGGAATCGGAAAGTCAATTACGCCGAACTCACCAGCTGCACCAGCTTTGGTAATGCACAATGAATATTTTCCGTCCTGCTTGATTAAGCTGTCTACAGTCACCGGATAATCTTTCAATTGTTCCGGCTGGAAAGAAGTACTCCAGCCTATGGCCTTGGTTTTGTCCGGATTTAATTTTTCCATTGAGCCGTTGTAAACCGGTTGTGCTTTTGTTGCAGTAATAACCGCGAGCGTAAAAATTGCAGCAAACAAATACTTCATGATAATAATTTGGTATGAAGCGAATATATAAGTTTTAAGAGGATGCTTAAAAGCTATAAATCTGCTTTAACAATTATTAACATCTTTGCCCTTATGGAAGAACCCCCCATAACGTACGCCACTTTTGAAACCGAGCACCGCGTTCGGCCCGATGATATTGACATGTTTCAGCATGTGCACAGCAGCAAATACATGGATTATGTACTGGCTGCCCGTTACGAACAAATGGACACCAGCTATGGTATGCCGATGGAAAAATTTATGGAACGAGGCTACGGCTGGGTGG
>CAXTCH010000320.1:2713-4522 GCA_964241945.1 uncultured Mucilaginibacter sp. | reverse complement strand
GCATAACTGCGCCAGGGTGCACAACGTAAATGCAATAAATTTACACCCGGCGGTATGTGTGTTGCATAAATAAAATGCTTTGCTTCAAAATTTCCGTTTGATGTTTTTATTTGCACTGTTTCATTATCTTTTATACTTTTTTTTAATTCTTTGAGATTTTCTTTAACTTTTTCCGCTTTGGTTTGACCAAATAGCTTTAGAAAACTCTGAAAAACTGATGTATACTTTTCATCAATCTCTTCAATTAACCTAGACAATACACTTTGCAAAAAACTACGTTCAATTAAGTATTTTTGCAAAGGCTTTTGATCTAAATAATCAGATAGATAATCTAAATTTAAATACTCTGTTTGTGCAGATTCGTAGACTGTTTTTACATCAATATAACATGGTAAGTAGTTATCGCTTTTTCTTAACTCTTGTTCAATTCTTAAAAATATCGTGGATTTGCCAGTTCCTTTTCTGCCAACCATATAAGTGGTGTTGTCTTTTAAGCTTTTCCTCAAAATATGATCATTAGGCAAAAGGTCTGTATATAGTTCCTCTAATAAATTTTTACCACTATCGTCTACCAAATCAGCTCGTCTATATTTCTTTAACGATTCAACCGCATTGAAAAAGCTTGCCTTGTCTTGATTACTATACATATCATTCAAAAGTATCGTGAACTATCAAATATACAAAAGCTTGTCTTTTGTTTTCTTAGCGGTCAACAATTAAATCTCTTTAATTATCGACCATATTTCGTGAAAATCACCTAATCTTTTCGCCTAATCAAGCAGCATGTTCGTTCAGATGTGCATTCACCCTCTTTGTAAGGATTTCAAATTCATATGTAATTTAACAATGTTAATACATCTGAACTTAAAATTATGTTACTTCGATTACCACCTGCTAACTTTTAAGTAGCTTAGGCACATCAACCCCACTTCCATGAAGAAAGTAACCGGCATTGGCGGCATCTTTTTTAAATGCGCCGACCCCAGCAAAATGAACGAATGGTATGCCAAGCATTTAGGCATACCAGTTGCCCAATATGGCACCATGTTCCGGTCGCGGGATGTGGATCATCCTGATAAAACGGTCACTACGGTTTGGACACCGTTTCCCGACAACACCAAGTATTTCGAGCCTTCAAAAAAGGATTTTATGATTAACTATCGGGTTGAGAATCTTGAAGCACTGGTAGAAGAACTTAAAAATGCCGGAGTGACCATTGTTGACCAGATAGCCACCTATGCGTACGGTAAGTTTGTCCATATCCTCGACCCGGAAGGGAACAACGTGGAGCTGTGGGAACCTACCGGTTCTTAATTCGTGTTTTAAAATTGATAAACGATAGCAGGCTATTACCGCCCGCACAAGTAAGAGCATCTTTAACGGACAAGCGTTGCAAGGTGTTGCAGAGTGTTGCATGGTGTTGCATACTGTTGCAAGGTGTTGCGTAGTGTTTCACCTGTTGCAGAGTGTTGCAGGTGTTGCGCATGTTGCATGCAACACCTGCAACACCTGGCTTAATTTGACTGCCGGCTTACCCACGCTATACCGGCATTCATTATCTTTGCCCCCAAATGCTGATTCATCAATTTTATGATACCGGGCTGGCGCATGCGTCTTATGCGGTGCTGCGTGCCGGAAAAGTGATAGTGGTTGACCCCGGGCGCAACCCGCAACCCTATTATGATTTTGCCACCCTGCACGAAGCCGATCTGGTGGGCGTGATTGAAACCCATCCCCATGCCGATTTTGTGAGTTCGCACCTGGAGATTCATCAAACCACCGGCGCTACCATTTATGTAAGTAAACTGG
>CAXTCH010000320.1:0-2613 GCA_964241945.1 uncultured Mucilaginibacter sp. | reverse complement strand
TGGTTTATCCCGCCCATGGTCCCGGCTCCTTATGTGGCAAGAATATCAGTCCGGACCTGTGCACCACCATTGGCCGCGAGCTGCGTGAAAATTATGCGCTGCAGCCAATGGACGAAGGGCAGTTTGTGCAAGCCATAACCAAAGGTTCGCACTTTACCCCGCGTTATTTCGGTTACGATGTAGAATTGAACCGCCGGGGTGCACCATCACTAAGCAAAAGCATTGGCCAGATACCTGTCATTCATTCCGCTCAGTACCTGCAATCCGGCATAGTCCTGATTGATACCCGCCCGAATACAGCTTTTGCCAGGGGGCACATTATAGGGGCCATCAATCTGCAGGACGGCGGCAAGTTTGAAACCTGGCTGGGTTCTGTAATTAGTCCGGACGAGAAGTTTTACCTGCTGGCGGAAACTGAGGAAGCCTTACACACGGTGCTCATAAAAGCAGCCAAAATCGGCTATGAAAAGAACATCAAAGCAGGTATCATCAGTACAGATAACGGTACTGAAGTTACCCCTGAGTTAGATTTGGAACAGTTTAAAGCCCATCCGGAAGAGTTTACGATTGTAGACGTACGCAACCCGGCTGAGGTAAATGAAGGCAAACATTTCGACCATGCCCTAACCATTGCCTTGCCCGAACTGCGCGAACGCCTGCACGAAATACCTACCGGTAAACCCATTGTAGTACACTGCGCTGCCGGTTACCGCTCGGCAGCCGCCAGCAGCATTGTACAGCATTTTACGGCGGCTAAAGTACCGGTGTATGATTTGGGTGAGGAAATTGTACAGTTCAGCTTACGTTAAGTCCTTATGCTCAACCTGCAGTTAGTCACCACCGCCGATGGCTCTAAAACCATTTACAATGCCGAAGTAGGCGAAAATTACCATTCGCGGCATGGCGCATTGCAGGAGAGCCAGCATGTGTTCCTGAACTCCGGCCTGCGCTATTATTTAGCGGGGCGCGATGCTGCTGAGGTAAATATTCTGGAAATAGGTTTCGGCACCGGGCTTAACTTTTTGCTCAGTGCTGATTTTTGTACCGGTACCCATATTACCCTGCATTACACTGGTATTGAAGCCTATCCCTTAAACATGGATATGTTGGGGCAAACCGGTTATGAGGCCTATATATCGCCTTCACTATGGCAAAGTTTTCTGCAGCATTATGAGCCGGCTTTACACCAGGAAACCTGGTTGAACCCCGCTACCGCCCTGCACATCGCCGCTACCCCCCTGCTCGGGTTTGCTTCTGCCAAACGCTACGACGTTATCTACTTTGATGCCTTTGCTTCCACTCACCAACCCGAAATGTGGAATGAAAAGGCCATTACCCATACCCTGCAATATTTGAAACCCGGCGGTGTGTTTGTTACCTATGCCATCACCGGTAACCTGAAACGAATCGTTAAATCATTAGGCTTAAAAGTGGAGAAAGCTCCCGGTGCACCGGGTAAAAGGGAGATGTTAAGGGCCGTAAAATAAAAGCAAGCATATCCCTCTGCTCCCGGTAATAGCACTTGTTTGCTGTCTTGATTCCTTTTTATTGATTCTATCCTTATCCGTACTTTTACCAAAATTTGAAATCATTATGCCTATTACGCCTCCTGTAACCGCAGCTACACCCTCAGCAGCGTTCGACCGCCTGCTGACCATTATGAATGATTTGCGGGAAAACTGCCCTTGGGACAAAAAGCAGACCTTAGAAAGCCTGCGGCACCTTACCATTGAAGAAACCTACGAGCTGTCGGACGCTATACTGAGCGGTGATATGCAGGAAACCAAAAAGGAACTGGGCGACCTGATGATGCATCTTACTTTTTACGCCCGCATTGCGTCAGAGACCCATAGCTTTACCATTACCGATGTACTTAACAGCGTTTGCGACAAACTCGTCAACCGCCATCCGCATATTTACGCTGAGGCAGAGGTACAGAATGAAGAGGACGTAAAACGCAACTGGGAAAAAATCAAACTAAAGGAAGGCAATCAATCAGTATTAGGTGGTGTGCCTGCTTCACTGCCGGCCCTGGTAAAGGCGGCCCGCATACAGGAAAAAGCCCGCGGCATTGGGTTTGACTGGGAAAACAAGGCGCAGGTGTGGGAGAAAGTAGAAGAAGAAATGCAGGAGTTTAAAGCCGAATTGGATGCCTCGGCCACTGATGTTTCGGCAGCCGGGAAAGCCGAAGAAGAATTTGGTGATTTACTGTTCTCTCTCATTAACTATGCCCGCTTTGTAAACATCAACCCTGAGGACGCCCTCGAAAAGACCAACCGCAAGTTTATCAAGCGTTTTCAATACCTCGAAAGCAAAGCCCGCGAACAGGATAAACAACTACAGGACATGACTTTAGCTGAAATGGATGTGTTTTGGAATGAGGCTAAAACAAAATAATTTTTTAAAGTCTGTAGCGTTTGATTTTCCATTAACGTAATCTATTATTATTAACTACTTTTTTATGAAAAAAAACTTTTTACTCATTTTCCTCGGGGTAGCCATCATGGCGGCCGGCTGTGTTGGCAACAACAAATCAAGTGTTTCAAATCCCCCGGCTCCCAGCGGTAGCTTCACAGGTACTTTTGTGCGCTATCATTTAAATGGTGTTCATAC
>CAXTCH010000319.1:0-4529 GCA_964241945.1 uncultured Mucilaginibacter sp. | reverse complement strand
CGTGCAATCTGGTCCAGCATATGGTCGAAAAAGTGTAAACCTGTATTCACCTTAGCCTCACCGGTACCGTCCAAATTCAGTTTTAGGTAGATATCGGTTTCTTTAGTGCTACGGCGGTGTTCAACCACCCGTTCGCCTAATTTTAAAAACTCATATATCTTTTGCCAGTCGGTAGTCTCCAAAGCTACGGTGGCTTGAATTTCCGCCGTTTCTTCCGTCGTAAATTCCTTGTCGCCAAAACCCGAATGGTTATTTAACCAAATCGCTTTCGCACCTAAATTTTTGGCAAGCAGTACATCATTTTTCCGGTCTCCTATTACATAAGACCCCGTTAAATCGTATAACGTTGCATCAAAGTAAGCCGTAAGCATACCGGTACCGGGCTTACGGGTAGGGGCATTGTCTTTAGGAAAAGTACGGTCAATATGCACTGCTGAAAACTTAGCGCCTTCATTAGCAAAAGTGTTGATTACCAGTTTCTGCACCGGCCAGAAGTTTTCCGAAGGATGGGATATGGTTCCTAAGCCGTCCTGGTTGGTGACCATCACCAGTTCAAAATCCAGTTCCTTAGCGATACGCGGCAAATATTGTAACGCACCAGGGTAAAAAATAAGTTTATGAAAAGAATCGATCTGTTCATCAGCGGACTCGGTAATCAATGTACCGTCGCGGTCGATAAACAATACTTTTTTTGGCTTATCCATTATACTGCTGTAAGGTAGTAATTAATTGCCGGTTCTCCTCAGGCGTACCAATGGTAATTCGCAATGCACCTTCACATAATTCTACTTTTGACCGGTCACGTACAATAATGCCATGGCTTACCAGATAGGTATAAATTTCTTTTGGGCCAGTGGTTTTTACTAAGATAAAATTAGCATCAGACGGATAAATATCAACCACAAAATTAAATTTGGTTAAGGCTTGTACCAAATTGTCACGTTCCTTTAAAATAGCTATAATCCAGGCGTTTACCTGTTCAACCTGCTGTAGTGCTTGAAGTGCTAATTTTTGTGTGGCTTCGTTAACATTGTAAGGCGGCTTTACCCGGTTCATCACTTCAACAATTTCTTCGCTGGCGAAAGCCATCCCTAAACGCAGGCCTGCCAACCCCCAGGCTTTAGATAAGGTTTGCAGCACAACCAAATTGCTATATTCAATCAACTCTTGTATAAAGGTTTTTTGGCGGCTGAAATTGATATAGGCTTCATCAACTATCACGACACCATTAAAGTTAGCCAGCACCGTTTCAATATCTTCCCGGTTGATGGAATTACCTGTTGGGTTATTTGGTGAGCAGATAAAAATCAGCTTGGTATCTTTATCAATTGCTTCTGCAATGCCTTCAAGGTTGAGTTGATATTCGGTTGTAAGATGAACCTTTTTAATAGCAATATCATTTATATTGGCCGACACCTCGTACATGCCATAGGTAGGCGGTACCAGTATCACATTGTCAACGCCGGGAGTGCAAAAGCTACGGAATAAAATGTCGATCGCTTCATCACTGCCGTTACCTAAAAAAATATTGCGTGGCGGTACGCCTTTTATTTCGCTCAGGCGCTGTTTGAGCTTCAGTTGCAATGGATCGGGGTAGCGGTTATATTGCTCATCCAGTGGCGAGCCAAAGGCATTTTCATTGGCATCTAAATATACGCTGGCCTCGCCCTGAAACTCATCCCGTGCGGAGGAATAAGGCTTCAAATTTTTTATATTTTCTCTAAGAATTTGATTAATGTCGAACATGATTGACAGGCTTTAATAAATCATGATAATTAAGTGAGCCGGATACGAACTGCATTTTTATGAGCAGTTAATCCTTCCAGATCGGCCAGTATTTCTACTGTTGGTCCTAAATTGCGGATGCCCTGTTCGCTCAAAAGCTGAAAGGTAATTTTCTTAACAAAAGAATCAACTGACACGCCAGAATAAGCTCTGGAATAGGCACTTGTAGGTAGGGTATGATTGGTGCCCGATGCATAGTCGCCTGCGCTTTCCGGCGTAAGATTACCTAAAAAGACAGAGCCGGCGTTAACGATTTTCTCCGTAATCTGCTGCCAGTTTTCAGTGGCCAGGATTAAATGTTCGGGTGCATAGGCATTGCTGAACTGCATGCCTTCTTCCAGGTTATTCACCAGTACCGCATACGAACCGCCAATTGCCTTACCGGCTATTTCAGCACGTAATAACACATTTAATTGCTTCTGCAGTTCGGCATTGGTTTGCTCAATGAAGGATGCGGAAGTAGCTACCAGCACTGCCTGGCTGTCAGCACCGTGTTCAGCCTGTGCTAATAAATCAGCCGCCACATAAGCGGGGTTGGCAGTTTCATCGGCCAGTACCAATACTTCAGACGGGCCTGCAGGCATATCAATAGCCGTAATGGTAGTGCTTTGAACGATGGTTTTAGCCTTGGTAACAAATTGATTACCAGGTCCAAATATTTTGTCAACTTTAGTAATGCTTTCAGTGCCGTAAGCCATGGCGCCGATGGCTTGCGCACCGCCTGCCAGGTAAATGCGATCTACCTGCAGCAGCTGAGCTACGTAAGCCACAAAAGCATTTACTTTACCATCTTTCTGAGGGGGTGAGCATACCACCAGTTCGTGGCAACCCGCTATCCGGGCCGGGATGCCCAGCATTAAAAAAGTGCTGGGTAAAACGGCAGTGCCGCCTGGAATATATAAGCCTACCTTCTCTATAGGCCGCATCTCGCGCCAGCAGGTAACGCCGGGAGTGGTTTCCACCTTATCCTCAACTTTAACCTGCGACTGGTGAAATTTATAGATGTTTTGATAGGCAATATTCAACGCCTGTTTTTGTCCGGGCGATAGAATAGAAGCCAGTTCGCTAAGTTCATCTTTTTCCAAATATAGTTTGGATAGCTTCACTTTATCAAATTGCTCAGCGTAATTTAATAGGGCTTCGTCACCCTGCAATTTTACCTGAGCAAGTATACTTTCCACCACATCTCGTATCTCGTTTCCGGCGTCGGTATTGCGCTGTATCAGTTGCTGTAATTGCGGCTGGGTTAGGTCTGCATATTTATAAGTCTTCAGCATAAGTAGTGTATTTAATTGCTGTAAGTAGTTATAAATTAAAGAATTATTTTTTCAATCGGCATCACCACAATGCCTTGCGCGCCCGCTTGTTTCAGCTGACTGATACGATCCCAGAAATCCCGTTCCGGAATTACGGTGTGTACCGCTACCCAATCATTTTCAGCCAAAGGTACCACTGACGGGCTTTTTACACCAGGCAGTAAGGCGATAATCTGACTCAGATTTTCCTTAGGTACGTTTAATACTACATATTTGGTTTCTTTGGCACGAAGCACCGATTGTATACGCTGAATTAATTCTGTTACTAAATCGTGGTTAACCAGTTCATCGCGACTAATCAAAACTGCCTCGGACGACATTACGTCGGCAAAAGGTTTCAAGCCATTGCTTTTTAGGGTGCCGCCGGTAGATACCAAGTCGCAGATGGCATCACTCAAACCTAAGCCGGGTGATATTTCAACCGAGCCCGATATGGTACGGATATCCGCTTCAATTTGATTCTGCTTTAAAAAATTGCCCAGGATAGCGGGGTAGGAAGTGGCAATCGATTTACCATTCAAATCGCTCAGACTACTGATGTCACTATTATTGGTTACTGCAATTTTTAGCGAGCATTTACCAAAACCAAGGCGCTGCAGGTAGTTTACTTGCACTTCGGTTTCCTGAATTACGTTCTCGCCTACAATACCGAGGTCGGCAATGCCATCCTGCACATACTCAGGAATGTCATCATCGCGCAGAAAAAGGATTTCGAGCGGGAAGTTGGATACCGGAGATATTAAGGAGCTTTTATAATTTTCGAAGTTTAATCCGCAATTTTTCAATAATTCGACGGATTTTTCATTGAGCCTGCCAGATTTCTGGATGGCTATTTTAAGTGCTTTCACTAAGGTTGGAAATTAAATTAAACTATATTATATAACAAACGGGGGTTGTGAGTTCACGTAGAACCATACATCATCAATTATCGCCGCAATGGCGATGGTTCAGATGAAGATGATGCAGGCGTAAACCGTTCATTGTAATATAGCTAACTAAGTTTGGTGAGCCGCTGCAAATATAGGCAGCCGCATCAAACTACAAAAATTAATTCATAATGTTTTGGAGTGTAGAAATTAAAGGCAGGAAACAAGAGACAAGATATAAAAGGTACAGCAAGCTGAAATCAGTATTGTCTCTTGTTTTTTGTCTCTTACTTCTAGAAAGTTAAGCTATCAAATCCAGCACTTCGCTTATCGGCTGGTCGCTATTGATGAGTATGCCGGTAACACCGGCAGCTTCTCCTGCTTCTACGTCACGTTCACGGTCGCCTATAAAATATGAAAGGGCCGGATCGATGTTGTGCTGTTCAATACCCCGTAAGAGTAATCCGGGTTTGGGTTTGCGGCAATCGCAATCTCCGGTAAAGTTGGGGTGATGCGGGCAGTAATAGATATCGGTAAACGAAACGCCGTGTTTGGCGTACTC
>CAXTCH010000318.1:0-4571 GCA_964241945.1 uncultured Mucilaginibacter sp. | reverse complement strand
GATGGATTTAGGCACCACGCCGAACATCGCGCCGCCATCCAATTTAAACAGGCCGGTTTCAATGGTATGCAGTTTCATTTTGTAAGTCGAAAGTCGAAATTCAAAAGTAAAAAGTCAAAATTCAAATGGCAGGTTTAGTTATAAATAAAAAGCGCCGTTGCTTTACTTGTTTGCAACGGCGCTTTCTGTTTTGACGTTTTACTTTTGAATTTTAACTTCCAAAATTACAAATGTATCACCTCATCATACGCAGCAGCGGCAGCTTCCATAATGGCTTCGCTCATGGTAGGGTGGGGGTGGATGGTTTTAATCAGTTCATGGCCGGTTGTTTCCAGTTTACGGATCGCTACAATTTCGGCAATCATTTCGGTCACGTTAGCGCCCAGCATGTGTGCACCCAACAATTCACCATATTTGGCGTCAAAAATCAGTTTCACAAAACCGTCTTTTGTACCTGCAGCGCTGGCTTTGCCTGATGCAGAAAACGGAAATTTACCAATTTTCAATTCATAACCTGCTTCGCGAGCCGCTTTTTCAGTGTAACCTACCGAAGCCACTTCCGGGTGGCAATAAGTACAGCCTGGAATGTTATTATAGTCGATAGGCTCAGGGTTTAAGCCTGCAATCTTTTCAACGCAGGTAATGCCTTCGGCAGAGGCTACGTGAGCTAAGGCTTGACCTTTTACAATATCACCAATGGCATAAATGCCTTCCACATTGGTTCGGTAATAATCATCCACCAGCACTTTGCCTCTTTCAAACTTTACACCGGTTTCTTCCAAACCGATATTTTCCAGATTGGTCGCTACACCTACAGCCGAAAGTACGATTTCAGCTTCCAGCACTTCGGTTCCGCTGCCGGTTTTGACGTTTACTTTGCAAACATCGCCGCTGCTGTCTACCGATTCAACCGTAGAGCCGGTCATGATGTTGATGCCTTGCTTCTTCAGGATGCGAGCCAGATTTTTAGACACTTCTTCGTCTTCCAGCGGAACAATATTGTCTAAATATTCAACTACGGTTACTTTGGTGCCGATGTTATTATAAAAGTTCGCAAATTCAATACCGATAGCGCCCGAACCTACTACCACCAGCGATTGAGGCTGCTTAGGCAGCACCATAGCCTGGCGGTAACCAATCACTTTCTGGCCATCTTGCTTTAAATTAGGCAACTCGCGTGAGCGGCCGCCGGTTGCTAATATGATGTGTTTGGCCGTATGCTCAACGGTGGCACCATCATTGGTTTTAACTTCTACTTTGCCCTGGCCTTTTAATTTGCCAAAGCCCATAATCACGTCGATTTTATTTTTTTTCATCAAAAACTGAACGCCTTTGCTCATGCCGTCGGCTACGCCGCGGCTACGTTTAATGATGGCGTCAAAATCGGGCTCAGCTTTGCCGTCTATTTTGATACCGTATTCTGATGCATGGTTAATGTATTCAAACACCTGTCCGCTTTTTAACAAAGCCTTGGTTGGAATACAGCCCCAGTTTAAGCAGATGCCACCTAAGGATTCTCTTTCAACTACTGCGGTTTTAAGACCCAGCTGCGAGGCGCGGATTGCAGCCACATACCCGCCAGGACCTGAACCGATAATAATTACATCGTAGTTCATATTTTTTGTGTTTTTACTTTTGCGTCCAAATTTATACAAAAAGCCGGATAATAAAACAGCTTGTCAGCCCGATTAAGGCTTGCCTGTCATGACTATGACGCAGGCATTATAAAACGTTAATTATCAACTTTAACAAAGTAATTCTTTGCAATTCACTTTTTGGTTTTGCTTGCAGGGTTTGATGGAATAACGCGGAAAACAGCAAGAGTTTAACACCAATTTACCGCCGGATTTAGGTTAACAAATGCACCTTTTGGTATGCGCTATCAGGAAAAATGTCAAGCCTGTATGGCCATGTGCCTATGGGAATTAAAGCTGCTTTCTTAATAATTAATCAGAGCTATGGGTTGTAAGCGAATTGCTGCTGTAACTTTGGGGATATTTAATTAAAAGTAAAAGCCCGCAATTATCTGCAAAAAGATTTGCAGTTGTTAACAATTTCGTAACATTCATGCCATAAGATTTCTATATTTTTGCAGCATATCTCATTATTTTATAACTAACACAAAAAAGTATGAAGAAACTTTTACTCTTCTTATTCCTGTTCACCGCATCAGCATTGCTGGTCACGAGCAGGGTAGAGGCACAAGGTGTAACTACGGCATCATTTAACGGTGTGGTGTCAGACAGCAAAGGGCCTATTCCCGGCGCTACGGTTACAGCTACGCACTTACCTACCGGTACAGTTTACACCACAGGTACCCGTGCCGACGGCCGTTTTAATATTCCCAACGTTCGTGTAGGTGGTCCTTACACCCTTAAAGTTACCTTTATCGGTTATGACCCTTACTCATTGGAAAACTTAACGCTTTCCATTGGACAGGATCAGCGTATCAACGTTAAACTGTCTGAAAATACTACTGTACTTAAAGAAGTTTCCATTACTGCTACGCAAGGTAAAGTAATAAACTCTTCACGTACAGGAGCGCGCGAAACAGTTAATCGTTCGCAAATTGACAATTTACCAACAATTACCCGCTCTCTATCTGACTTTACCAGCTTAACCCCATCGGCTAACGGCCTTAGTTTTGGCGGCAGAAGCAACCTGTTCAACAACTTAACTGTTGACGGTGCACTGTTCAATAACTCATTCGGTTTGTCAGGCACATTAGGTGGTCAAACCAACTCGCAGCCAATTTCTTTAGATGCGATTGACCAGATTCAGGTAGATATTGCCCCTTATGACGTTCGTCAGGGTAATTTTACCGGCGCCGGTATCAATACCATTGTGAAATCAGGGACAAATCAGGTAAAAGGTACAGCTTATGACTACATCCGCAGCACCGGCTTAACCGGTTATAAAGCGGGTGATATTCAAATTGCGAAAGTTCCGTTTACCTATCGCCAAACCGGTTTTGCCATCGGCGGACCGATTATCAAGAACAAATTGTTCTTATTTGTATCGGGTGAAGAGGAGCGTATTCAGCGGCCGGCTAATACTTATGTTGCCTCCGGCTCAGGGCTGCCCGGCCAGACTTCAAACGTAAGTGCTGCTACACTGGATGCAATTTCCAATACCTTGAAAACCAAGTATGGTTATGATCCGGGGCCGTATGAAAATTATAACTTTGCCACTTTTAGCAATAAATTAACGGCTAAGTTAGATTGGAATATCAACAAGAATAATGTGTTGAGCGCGAAATATTTTTACCTGAAATCATACGCTGATCAACCGCCGAGTAACTCTGGTATCACCAATGGTGGCGTGGGTTACGGTACCACACGTGCGGCTGGTCCTAATACCTTACCTTTTTATGGGGCTGGTTATCGTATCAATAACAACTTTAATATCGGTATTGTGGAATTGGATACCAAGTTTAGCAACAAGGTATCTAACCGTTTAACTGCCGGTTACTCGGCTCTGCGCGATTTTCGTGCATCGTTAGGAAGCACTAACGTTCCTATGGTGGATATTGGCAACGGTACTACTGACGCTGCAGGTAACATAACATCAGCTCCTACAGCTACGGCTACCAGCTTTGGTTATGAGCTATACACCGCCGGCAACTTACTGTATACCAATATTGCGCAGTTCTCTGACGACGTAACCGTGTTTGCCGGTGCACATGAAATCACTATCGGTACCAATGACCAGATTCAGAGCTACAAGAACGGTTTTGCGCCTGATTATAACGGCCTTTATACCTTTGCATCAGCTTCTGATTTTATCAACGGCTTACCTGCGCAGGCATATACTTACCGTAACTCAGCCCTGGCCGACGGTTCTTTCCCTTATGCAAAAATCAAAGCTTCTATCCTGAGCTTATATGCGCAAGACCGGTGGCATGTTACCGATAATATCCGTTTAACTTATGGTTTGCGTGCTGATTATGATGTGTTCCCAACTTCTTTAGCTGCTAACCCTGATGCTGCTAACTTAGCTTTTCAGGGTGGTTATAACGGCATCCACGTTGATCCATCAAAGTTGCCTCAAAACCGGGTGTTATTATCTCCACGTATCGGCTTTAACTGGGACGTGTTTGGTGACCAAAGCACCCAGGTGCGTGGTGGTACCGGTATCTTCACCGGCTTAGTCCCTTTTGTATGGATCTCCAACCAGGCATCTAACAATGGTTTGTTATTCGGTTCAGGTACCATTACCAAAAGCGCCACAAGCACCCCGGCTCAGTTAGCAACGTTAACTTATAATCCTAATGTAAATGCTAACCGCCCAACGTCTACAGCAGCTAATACTTCTTATGAGCTGGATGTTACTGACCCTAAGCTGAAATATCCTCAAATTTTCAGAACTAACTTAGCGGTTGACCAAAAATTGCCATTCGGTATCATTGGTACTTTAGAAGGGTCATACACTAAGGATATCAACGCTATTTATCACAAAAACTTAGTTATATCTAATAACTATACCACTTTTGCTGGTCCTGAAGGCCAAATCCGTTACCAAAATGGTGTAACTGATCCGGCCGGAACCTCCAATGGGGTTGCTTAGTCGTG
>CAXTCH010000317.1:0-4575 GCA_964241945.1 uncultured Mucilaginibacter sp. | reverse complement strand
TATACTTTTAGCCTGACTGTCTTTTTGTGCAAAGGCTGCCCCTGCGGCGGTGACCGAGCAGAGCAGGATTAAAAACATTTTTTTCATGCATTTATAACTGTTGAATGATTTTTATGTTCGTTTGACTGCAAAAATGCTGGTTCGTTCATGAAATAATTAAAGATTTACAAGTGACTTACAAAGCGCGGATAACCCGATAAAACGAATTGAGCAGACATTAAATAAAATTTAGACAGATCAGTCCTTTCACCGCACTTACAGCCATATAACGGCAGGGTCTTACAAACTACCTGCTTGTAAGACCCTGCTTGTTGCGTGAACAAAATTTATAAAGACGGTTACTTTTGCAGCTCTTCCAAATGGCGTTCCAGGCTATATTCGTCGGGGTATAAAACTTCGCGTGCCTTGCTGCCTTCAAACGGCCCCACAATGCCGGCAGCCTCTAACTGGTCGATGATGCGGCCTGCACGATTATAACCCAATTTCAGTTTACGTTGTATGAGTGAGGTTGAACCTTGCTGGTGCAGTACAATTAAGCGGGCAGCATCTTCAAACATCGGGTCGCGATCGTCAGGGTTAAATTCCTTGGGTGAATTAGCTTCCCCTTCGCCCACATACTCGGGCAGCAAAAGGGCGGTAGGGTAACCGCGTTGCTGACCGATAAAGTCTGATATTTTTTCAACCTCCGGCGTGTCCACAAAAGCACATTGCAAACGGATTAAATCGCTTCCGGTAGATAACAGCATATCACCCCGGCCAATCAACTGGTCGGCACCTCCAGCGTCCAGAATGGTCCGCGAATCAATTTTTGACAATACCCGGAAGGCCAAACGGGCTGGGAAGTTGGCCTTGATTGTGCCGGTTATAATATTCACCGACGGACGCTGTGTAGCGATAACCAGGTGAATGCCCACCGCACGGGCCAACTGCGCTAAACGGGCAATCGGCATTTCCACTTCTTTACCTGCAGTCATCATTAAATCTGCAAACTCATCCACAATCAGCACAATGAAGGGCAGAAACCGGTGACCGTTTTCAGGGTTTAGCTTCCGGTTTACAAATTTGCTGTTGTATTCTTTCAGGTTGCGCACCTGGGCATCTTTCAACAAATCGTAACGCTGATCCATCTCAATACACAGCGAATTCAGGGTGTTAATTACCTTTTTAGTATCGGTAATTACCGCATCCGCCTCGTCGGGCAGCTTAGCTAAAAAGTGGCGCTCAATTTTACGGAACAGGGTTAATTCTACCTTTTTGGGATCTACCATCACAAACTTCAATTCTGATGGATGCCGTTTGTATAACAGCGATACCAGAATGGCATTGATACCAACTGACTTACCCTGGCCGGTTGCTCCTGCTACCAATAAATGCGGCATTTTAGCCAAATCGGCGATGAATACTTCGTTGGATATGGTTTTGCCCAGCGCAATAGGCAAATCCATAGTGGTATTCTGATATTTTTCGGTAGCCAGCACTGAACGCATAGATACCATTTCCGGATTTTGATTAGGCACTTCAATACCGATAGTACCCTTGCCCGGCATTGGCGCAATAATACGGATGCCTAAAGCTGCCAGGCTTAAGGCAATATCATCCTCCAGGTTTTTGATTTTTGAAATACGCACCCCCGGCGCCGGGATAATCTCGTAAAGGGTTACGGTTGGGCCAATAGTTGCTTTAATCTTTTCGATCTCAATATTGTAATGATTCAGCGTTTCAACAATCTTGTTCTTGTTAGCTTCCAGTTCTTCGGTATTAACCGAAACTTTGTTGGACCCGTAATTTTCTAATAAATCCAGTGTCGGATATTTGTAAGTAGCTAAATCAAGCTTAGGATCGTACATACCAAACTCAGCAACCAGGCTGCTGGCTTTTGCATTGGCATCATCTTTCTCTATACTTAATTCGGGCAGCGGGCGGACAGCTTCTACCGTTAGCGGCACTTCTTCAACCACCGGCTCTATTTCCGGCTCAGGCATCGGAGCAGTTACATCTAACTCTACTTCATTACTATGGTCTGAATCCTTTACAGCCGGTGCCGGTGTTAGCACTACCGGCTCATGAATAAGTGTGTTAGCCAATAAGGCACTTTGTGTTACCGACTGCGGTGCCACCGGTGCATTCAACATGGCCTCCACTACCGGCGAGGGTTTGGTAATGGGCTGCTGAGTAAGCCTTTCATTAATGGTTTGCGCCGGCTGGGCAATAGGTTCATTGTTACGTATGCGGTTGTTAGCACGAGGCCATTCAACCGGCTCTGAAGTATCTTCATCTTCAAGATTTACCGCATCCGGAATAATATCACCTACCGGCCCGGCCAATACCACTTCTTTCTTTTTACGCTCAGGCAATTTAAAGTCGATATTGTAGGCTATTACCAATGCAGTTAGAGCTGCAAAAATTAACAGGCAACCGGTACCTGCCTGCCCTATCTGCGCCCCCAGTAAGCGATTTGACCAAAAGCCAAATTCACCTTCCATAAAATGAGGATAATCGGACAGCATTCCGTGAAAAAACCCGATGGTGAGTGATATAAAAATCAGCCCGAAAAAAGAATAGGCCAAGGTTTTGGTAACTGAAAACAGCCTAACCTTAAACAGCAGGCGGTAGCCCATAATAAAAAATACCGCCACAAATAAATAAGAAGCAATGCCGAACCACTCATACATAAACTGATTGGCCAGCAAAGCGCCGAATTTACCCAGCCAGTTGTTAACTACCGGGCTTTTCAAACCGGCATCCATTAGTTCCTGCTGGGTTTTAAGTAAGTTGTGCCAACCGCCGTTGGCCGTGCTCACATAGCTTTGATCGTCCTGCCAGGTAAACAGATAGGAGGTAAAAGCAATAAGGAAGAACACCGACAACGCCAGAAAAAACAAGCCCAGTACTTTGATAAGCCTGCCATTGCGCAAATCGAACGATGGCAGCCTCTCCAGTTTTTGCTTTACTACCTTTTCACGGTCTCCGCGGGCACTGGCGGCCTGGCGGGGCCGGTTCTCTTCCCGGAAAGTGTTACCTTTAAATTGATTAACTTTTGGCGGCATCCTATCTCACTTAAGTTACAAATATATAGATTTTGGAAGCATTTCCTTTGGCATGATTTTTAGATTACGTAAGATACAAAATAATGTTATGGGTCAACTTGAATACTATATCACAAACGGTGATATCAATAGCTTAAACATGCTGCTATCTACTAACCCTGCTTTAGCAAAAGGTTATGAAAGTGATGAAGTATCCCCTTTAATGCTTGCCTGCTATCACCGCAAACCTGCAGCTACTTCATTACTGCTTAAATATATCGATAAAATCGACCTGTTTGAAGCTGCAGCAGCCGGAAAGTTTGACAATGTGGCTTATTTAATATTCACACAGCCTGATACTGTTAATGAATATAATGCCGACGGATTTACTCCACTGGCCCTGGCCTGCTACTTCGGTCATTATGAGGTAGCGCGTTATTTAATACTGAAAGGTGCAGATGTTAACAAATCGCTGAATAATTCATTGGGTATCTGTCCATTACATTTAGCTGTGGCGAACAATAATTTAGACATCGTTCGTATGTTAATTGAGCATAATGTACAGATTAATGTACAGCAAAATTCAGGCGTAAGTGCTTTACATTATGCGGCTAAACACGGTGATGCTGAAATGCTTATTTTATTGCTGGAAAACGGCGCGGTTGACCAGCCTATGGAAGACGGCAAGCTGCCTGCAGACTTAGCCCGTGAAAACGGTTACATTGCAATTGCCGATATTTTATCTTAATCAGCAGTTTTGTTGAGTTTAGGTTGGCCGGTCCGCAAATCAATTTTGTGCTTTCATTGTTAGTTGCATAACTAAATAAGATTTTATGAAAGCAGAAAAAACATTGATGATAACCGGTGACTTATATCAGCAAATAAAAGCTCACCTGCAAAGCAACCATAGTTATACTTATAATTCAGGTACTGACCTTAATCCTGAAATACTGGAAATCACTGATATTTCGTTAGACACTGATCCGGAGTTTACCCGTAATCCGCGACAATTCGCTAAAGTGCACGCTGACATGAATGTGCAGGTATTAGTTGAATACACTGAAAAATAAGCAACTGACTTAAAACTGCTTAATTGCCTATATATAATCCCTTATTTCAATTCGGGTCACGTAGACAAATGAGCTTATTGCTTGAGGCGGTAATCTTTTTTGCTGAGTTTGGCATAAAAAGTAGTTTTCAACCTTGCAATCCATTAAATACTTTTTAAATGGGTATTATTCACAGTCAAAAATAAACCGGTTCAAATATGGCTTGGTATATATGCGTAACGTGAAACATATTGCCTATCGTCATTCCTCCCATAAATAATTTCTGTTGAAGCAAATCCAAAAGGCTTCTTGCTTCCGTTAAAAAAGCATGTCATTTTCAAAACCTGTTGGAGATGCCCTTGGTTAAATTTACATTTTTCACGCTTAGCATTAAATTGTTGATAAGGTTAATTACGATCATAACAAAAAGTTATATCATTGCTATAAAAATTTAAATATAAGGAACTTAAGTAAATTATCTAAATCTTTACTCATTATGA
>CAXTCH010000316.1:0-4595 GCA_964241945.1 uncultured Mucilaginibacter sp. | reverse complement strand
AACTACAAGTTCCTCCTTTTTGCCGGTAAAAAATCGGTAAGCTACGCCATCATTGTAAGCCCTTAAAACGATACCGTAATTACCTTTGAAATCGATGGTGAGCTGGTTGTATTGATCTGATATCTGCGCTTTTTTGTAAAATGGAGTTGTGATTTGCTGATTTACACTTGCTGATTTAGCGCTTTTAACCGCAGCGTTTTTCCCCAGCACCTCACCGTTACCCAAATTTAAACCGATAGCCGAAGGTAAAATAACAGGCGTTTGCTGATAACCCACCTGCCAGGTAAGCTTTGCACCCGGCGTTATACTGATGCTTAGGTTGCCGTCGGGCGATTTAACGGTATAACTTTTTGTTGTTTGTGCATGGGACATGTGTACCAGCAGGCAGCAGCTTACCCAAAGTAAAACTTTAAATTTCATAACTTAGGAATACAAAGATTTATAAACAGATACTTAAGTGCATGAGCGCTTAAAGCTAAGCAAAGCCAGTCAGAATTTATAGCTGAAACATTAACAGAACTTTCAATTTACTTCAACAAAAAACCCGGCAGTACTGATACAGCCGGGTTTTTTTATTGAGGGTGAATAAGATCTATTTATTAGGCTGCGGTGTCATGCGCAGATAAGGCTTTACCTCGGTATGTCCTTTCGGAAATTTGGCCGGAATATCTTCGTTTTTGATAGCGGCTGCAATTACTACCGGCTCGCCGTCTTTCCAGTCGGCAGGGGTAGATACGCTGTAATTAGCGGTCAGCTGTAGGGAATCAATAACGCGTAAAATCTCTTGGAAATTACGACCGGTAGAAGCCGGGTAAGTAATCATCAGTTTAATAGTTTTGTCGGGCGCAATAATGAACAGCGAACGCACGGTAGCAGTTAACGAAGCGTTAGGGTGAATCATATCATACGCCTCGGCAATTTCGCGGTTTTCGTCGCCGATAATCGGAAAATTCACCTCAACGCCCTGGGTTTCGTTAATGTCGTTAATCCAGCCTTTATGTGATTCTACCGTATCTACGCTCAGGGCAATTACTTTTACATTGCGCTTATCAAACTCCTGCTTCAACGAGGCGGTACGCCCCAGTTCGGTGGTGCACACCGGTGTATAATCGGCCGGGTGCGAGAACAATACGCCCCAGCTATCGCCTAAATATTCGTAAAAATCAATTTCGCCTTCCGAAGTCTTTGCTTTGAAATTCGGGGCTTTATCGCCTAATCGTAAGCTCATGGTAGTTGTAAATTTGGGTTAATGTATGGTATATCAGCGCGATTGGGTTATATCCATACTGCTGATTTACAACAAATATAGTATTTCAAAATAAAGTCTATAAAAGCAGTAGATAATTTTATTTTGAAGTGACGGTGGCTTACTGTTGTTTTATTTGGGGTTTGTCTGGTTAGTTGTCTGAATCAGGATTTATAGAATTAACAGAATTATTTATTGCAACAGATAAGCATCCTGAAAATCCTAAAATTCTGTAAATCCTGATTCAGAAAATTCCACTCACTCCGCTTTCTCAACTCTCAGCCCCACATCACTCACTTCATGCAACGGGTTATTCCGCATGTTTTGTTCAATTTCGAAATGATAGGTGCCCTTGCCGGGGAAATGATAATTGGTTTTAAACGGAATTTGATAACTATACAAGTTGCCGCTGCCTTTGCCCAGCCATTCACCATCGGGATTGGCCAGCTTAAACTCATAGCGGGTATAATGCAGTTTACGGGTGCCGGTACGACCTTCGCCAATTAAAGTAAACAGGTTGGAGTATTTGTAATCTGCCGTTACCCGCAGGTTGAGGTAGAGGTTGTAAGCTACGGTCGTGTCCTCAACCGTAACGTCGTATTTTACTTTATTAATATACGTCCAGTTGCGGTTACCCATTTCGGTATTTTGATCCAGCACGGCGCGGGGGTCTTTACAACCCGACAGGCACAATGCGGCCTGAACAACAGCAAGCCAGACAATCAAACTAAGCGCCGTTTTCATTGCGGTTATTTTGCTGGTTGTTATTACGGTTTTGCTGATTACGGTGCGGGCGGTGCCTGCGGTTATTGCGTCGTGGCTGGTTACCGGAGGGCTGGTTTTCTCCCTCATTGGTTTGCGTTACCTCTACGGTTACTGTTTTTATCGTGGTGGTTTCTTCAATAATTACCGTTTGCATAGGTTTGCTTTGCTGCGGACGATTATCGGGCCGCTTTTCTCCCTGGTTACCCGGTTTCTTTTTCTTCTTTTTGTTGCGGTTCGGCCGCTCATCCAGGCGGGTGAGGCTGTCCTGTCCTACTACGTTTTCGTAATCCAGTACTTTTACCGGTGCGGCCTGTTCCATTTGCTGTTCGGCCAGATCCTCAGGAATTACGCCTTCGCGGTTTAGCTTCTGAATCTCCTTTACGCGGGTTACCGGCAAGGCAATCCAGTTTTCGGCGCCGGGCAGACTAAACCACATCATCCGCTTAAAAATATCGGTTTTTTGCAAACGGGCGTCGCCTTTTTCGGTGCGCAGCATGTTTACATTATCCGGAATATGTTTCAGCGCATCCATATAAGTATCCAGCTCATAGTTGAGGCAGCACTTCAGCTTTCCGCACTGTCCGGCCAGTTTTAAGGTATTCAGGGAAAGATTTTGGTAACGTGCAGCGGCCGTTGACACTGTTTTGAAATCGGTAAGCCAGGTGGAGCAGCACAATTCGCGCCCGCAGGAACCGATGCCGCCTAAACGGCTGGCTTCCTGACGCATCCCGATCTGGCGCATCTCAATGCGGATGCGGAAAGATTCCGCCATTTTTTTGATCAGCTCCCTGAAATCTACACGCCCTTCGGCCGTATAATAAAAAGTAGCCTTGGTTTTATCGCCCTGGTAATCCACGTCGCTGATTTTCATCGACAGGTTGAGGTTCAATGCCAGCGTGCGGGCCTTGTGCATGGTTTCCCATTCCAAATCTTTAGCGGCCTTCCACTTATCTACATCAGCCTGGGTAGCGCGGCGGTAGATTTTTTTGCTGACATCGCTTTCCTTTACATGCCGCTTGGTCATCTGCATGCGCACCAGTTCGCCGGTAAGCGATACGTGCCCTACATCATACCCGCCAGTAGGCGTTTCTACCACCACTAATTCACCATTTTCAAGGTAAATATTGTCCTGGTTGACATAAAAATCCTTTCGCGAGCCTTTGAATTTAATTTCAACGACTTGAAAAGGCCTATAATTTGCCGGCATGTCCATATGTGACAGCCAGTCGTACACATCTAATTTGCTGCAGCCATTGGTAAGGCACGCGCCGTTACTCTTGCAGCCTGCCGGCGCACATGTGCCGCCGGACGAGCAACTTCCACATCCCATAATCAGGTTATATATTGAGTCCCTTGCGGGAGAATTTTAAAGTACAGAATTTTAACAATCTGCAAAGATACATCTAAAAATAAAATTTTGGGATTGGCATTGCGCTCTACATAATAATGCGTCTTTTCCAACTCCGCGCTTATAGCTTCGGCCATGGGCAAAGTAATTACACCGATCATTTTTTTTGCCGTTTCCAACTCGGCAGCCGGCAAATGCACCAAATTTTCGGCCCCGGCCAGCAGCAGGCAGCACTCGCGCAGGTAGCTGATACCATAGCGTAAAAAATTCTTTTGATTTTCGCGGCCCGCTTTGGCAATCTGCTCCACAAAAGTGCTCATGATGTCGGGCACCTTGTTACTTACGCACAGGCGCAGCCATTGCAAAAAAAGCTGGTGATAGCCTTTGTTATCCTGATGCAGCAGCTGCAACGCTTCGGTTAAATTACCATTGCTCAGGTAGGCCGCTTCGGCAGCTGCCGGTTCATTTTGACCGCGGCGCATTAACTCCGCCTTTACATCATTATAGCCTAAAGCCGGGATTTTTACCAACTGCGTACGCGACAGGATGGTGTTCAATATCTGATCCTGGTTTTGCGCCACCAGCAGGAACAGCGTATTAGGCTGCGGCTCCTCAATGATTTTGAGCAGTGTATTGCCTTCTTTATCCAGATATTCAGGCAGCCATAAAATCAGGATTTTGTATTCCGATTCGAAAGGCTTTAAGCTCAGCTTTTTAATAATCTGATGGCATTCGGCGATGTTAATATTGGCCTGCTTGTTATCGGCTTCCAGGTAGCTGCGCCATATATCTATATTGAGGTACGGATGCGCGGTAAAAGCTTCACGCCACTGCTCAATAAAACTTAGTGCGGTATCCTCTTTATGCTTGGCAAAAAACGGGTACGAAAAATGCAAGTCGGGATGCATCAGCTTTTGGTATTTACGGCATGACGAACACACCCCGCATGAATCCTCCGGCTGACGGTCTTCGCAGCTCAAATATTGGGCGTAGGCTACGGCCAGCGGCAAGCTACCCGCACCCTCAGGACCTAAAAACAACTGGGCATGGCTTACCCGGTTCTCTTTAACGGTAGCCAGTAAACGTTGCTTGATGGCCTGTTGTCCTACTATCTCTCTAAACTGCATTTGGTGCAAGGTACTCATTAGATTTGAGATATGAAATGCAAATAGCAGGGGTGCCAGTATGCAAACGGGGAGCGCAGTAAAACCGGTAGCAGCTAAAGCGCCGGCTCGA
>CAXTCH010000315.1:0-4598 GCA_964241945.1 uncultured Mucilaginibacter sp. | reverse complement strand
GCGCTTCAAGGATAAGTGGGAGGAGATAACCGAAAAGATGGGTTATTGGGTGGATTTGGAAAACCCGTATGTCACTTACGAAAATGAATATATCGAAACCCTGTGGTGGATTTTAAAAGAATTTTACAACAAGGGTTTACTCTATAAAGGCTATACCGTACAGCCCTATTCACCCAAAGCAGGTACCGGTTTGAGTTCGCACGAGTTGAACCAACCGGGCACTTACCGCATGGTGAAGGATACTTCGATCACGGCCGAATTTCATTTAAAAAATGACCAGCAGCACCCGCTGATGTCGGTGCTGTTTGAAACGCCGGAAGAAGATACCTGCATTTTAGCCTGGACAACCACCCCCTGGACGTTGCCATCCAACTGCGCACTGGCCGTGGGTGATGATATTGAATACGTAAAAGTTAAAACCTTTAATCCCTACACTTATGTACCAGTAAGCGTGGTACTGGCTAAGGATTTAGTGAGCCGTTATTTTAACGGCAAGGGCGAGAATGCCCCATTTGACGAATACAAAGGCGGCGACAAAATTATTCCCTGGACGATAGTAACCGACTTTAAAGGTAAAGAACTGTTAGGCTTACACTACCACCAGCTGATGCCTTATGTAACCAATGATAACCTAGAGAAGAACGCTTTCCGTGTTATTGCAGGCGATTTTGTGACCACTGATGATGGTACAGGCATCGTTCATACGGCATCAGTATTTGGTGCGGACGACTTTAGGGTGGCCAATGCCAACGGCGTACCGGCCGTAATGGTGCTTGACGAAACCGGCAAGGAAGTACCGCTGGTAGACAAGCAGGGCCGTTTTGTAAGCGAGGTGACCGACTTTGCCGGCCGCTATGTAAAAGAAGAATATTACAGTGATGAAGACCGCGCTCAGCCCGATTTTAAGGGTACGGATGTGCTGATCTCCATCAAACTGAAAGAAGATAACAAAGCTTTTAACGTTCAAAAATACGAGCACAGCTATCCGCATTGCTGGCGTACCGATAAACCGGTACTGTACTATCCGCTCGATAGCTGGTTTATCCGCACCACGGCCGTAAAGGAAAAGCTGGTAGCACTGAATAAAACCATCAATTGGAAACCGGAGTCTACCGGTACGGGCCGCTTCGGCAACTGGCTGGAAAATTTGGTGGATTGGAATTTGTCGCGCTCACGCTATTGGGGTACCCCCCTGCCTATCTGGCGCGAGGAAGATGGTACGGAGGAAAAATGCATCGGCTCGATGGCCGAACTGGAGGCTGAAATTCAAAAATCAATAACCGCCGGCTTCATGCCCGAAGGCTCGCATGTACCCGACCTGCACCGTCCGTATGTGGATGATGTGGTATTGGTAGCAGCCAGCGGCAAAAAAATGTTCCGCGAGCCGGATTTAATTGATGTTTGGTTTGATTCCGGCGCTATGCCGTATGCACAGTGGCATTTCCCGTTTGAAAACCGGGAGGAGTTTAAAAATGCCTACCCGGCCGATTTCATTGCCGAAGGGGTAGACCAAACCCGTGGCTGGTTCTTTACCCTCCATGCCATTGCCGTAATGCTTGAGGAAAGTAGTATTCATATTGAGAAAATCAATATGGAGAATTACGATAATAATAAAAATCGCTACTCGGGCATTGCTTTTAAAAATGTGGTATCCAACGGCCTGGTGCTGGATAAAAACGGCAACAAAATGTCGAAGCGTTTGGGCAATGCTGTGGATCCCTTTGCTACCATTGAGCAATATAGCGCCGATGCAACCCGCTGGTACATGATCAGCAATGCCTCCCCCTGGGACAACCTGAAATTTAATATTGAGGGTTTGGACGAGGTACGCCGCAAATTTTTCGGTACCTTATACAATACGTACTCCTTCTTCTCCCTGTATGCCAATATCGATGGCTTTAACTACAGCGAGGCGGAGATTGAATTAAGCCAGCGCCCTGAAATTGACCAGTGGATCATTTCCCTGCTCAATACCCTGACCAAGGAAGTAGATGAATTTTACGCCGACTTCGAGCCGACTAAAGCGACCCGCGCCATTCAGGACTTTGTGGACGAGCACCTGAGCAACTGGTACGTGCGTTTAAGCCGTCGCCGTTTCTGGAAATCTGATAATTCGGCAGATAAGCTTTCGGCCTACCAAACGTTATATACCTGTTTAATCACCATTGCCAAGCTGATGTCACCGGTGGCGCCATTTTTTGCCGAGCGTCTGTATCAGGATCTAAACAGCGCTACCGGAAAAGAAAGTTTTGAATCCGTACATCTGGCCGACTTTCCAGTGTATCACCAAGACTTGGTAAACGCCGATTTAGAACAGCGTATGCAGCTGGCACAGGACGTTTCATCACTCACTTTATCGCTACGTAAAAAGGTGGCTATCAATGTACGTCAGCCGCTGAGTAAAATTCTGCTGCCGATATTGAACAAAGATTTTGAGCATCAGGTGGAGGCGGTAAAAGAACTGATATTATCGGAAACCAATATCAAAGCAATTGAGTATATTACCGACACGGCCGGGTTTGTGAAGAAAAAAGTAAAGCCCAATTTTAAAGCCCTGGGTGCTAAAGTAGGTAAAGATATGAAGCCGGTGGCGCAGGCCATTACCGAACTGAACCAGGAGGAAATTGCACAGCTGGAGAACGCAGGGCAGATTTCCCTGCTGGATAATAAATATTTAATCTTATCTTCAGACGTTGAAGTAATAGCCGAAGACGTGCCCGGATGGCAGGTAGCCAATTTAGGAAAACTAACCGTGGCGCTGGATGTTACGTTGACTAATGAATTAGAGCAGGAAGGAATTTCGCGCGAGTTTATTAACCGGGTTCAAAACCTGCGTAAAAGCAGCAACTTTGATGTTACCGACAAAATCAGCATCCGGGTTAAATGCCTGCCTGTAATTGCCGAAGCGATAAAAAATAACCTCGACTACATTTGCGCCGAAGTTTTAGCCACTGAAATTATATTTGACGATAACCTGCAGGAAGGCGAAACTACAGACATCAACGGAAACGAAATTTTGATATTGATAATTAAAATATAAATGGAACCACAAAACGAAAGAACCAGATATTCTGATGTTGAATTACAGGAATTTAAAGACATCATTCTGGAAAAAATACGCGTTGCCCGCGAGGAACTAAACTCATTGGCGTCATCCCTGAGCAACCCAAACTTAAACGGTACTGATGATACAGCCGGCACCTACAAAACACTCGAAGACGGCTCGGCTACTTTAGAAAAAGAGCAGATTAACCAGCTGGCCGCCCGTCAGAAAAAATTTATTGAGCAACTTGAGGCGGCCCTGGTTCGTATAGAGAACAAAACTTATGGGGTGTGCCGCGAAACCGGCAAGCTGATTCAAAAAGAACGCCTGCGCGCCGTACCGCACACCACCCTGAGCATGGAAGCTAAATTGAAGCAGTATTAATGAAGGCAGCGTACACCAAACCTTTTTTAGCAGCAACCGTCATCATCCTGGTTGACCAGATTATTAAAACCTGGGTACGCACACACATGTACCTGGGCGAGCAGATACGCTTTCTGGGCAGTAAGGGCATGTTGTTATATACTGAAAACAACGGCATGGCTTTCGGCCTCGAACTGGGCGGCCAAGGCGGTAAATTGCTTCTTACTATCTTCCGCATTGTAGCCGTTGCCGGTATTGGTTACGGCCTGGTTTACCTGATTAAACACAAATACCACCGCGGACTGATTATGAACGTAGCGCTTATATTAGCCGGCGCTACCGGTAATATCATCGATTCGGTGTTTTATGGCATTGTTTATCATTACGCCCCTATATTTCAGGGCCGGGTGGTGGATATGTTTTACTTTCCGCTTGTTTCAGGCACTTTTCCCAACTGGTTTCCGGTGTGGGGCGGTGAACCGTTCGAATTTTTCAGGCCGATATTTAACCTGGCCGACTCGGCGATATCGGTAGGCGTCATCATGATCCTGATTTACCAAAAACATTACTTTAAAAGCGAAGTAACCGAGGTAAGCAACCCGCACAGCGAAGTGCTGGAAGAATAACTTTAGATGTGCAGATGATATAAACAGAAAAGCCGCTTAATGAGCGGCTTTTCTGTTGTAAAAATTCTTTTGTAAGAGTGTTATTGTGGCACAGCTTTCAAAAAAGCTATTTACATCAGAATTTTATGTTACCATTTCGGTAACGTTTTACTACTTTTGTAGAAGCATGCGTGTTATAGCAGTAAAAACTTTAAAAGATTATTTACGTGAATTTTCGTCTGCTGAACAGTCTTTGTTGAGTTGGTATGAAGAAGCAGAAGCAGCAAACTGGAATAATCCAAATGAACTGAAATTACAATATCGAAATGCGTCGATTCTGTCAAATAAAAGAGTTATATTCAATATTCATGGAAACAGTTACAGGTTGATAGTCGACATTGAATATCGGCTTAAAATTGTTTTTATAATATGGTTTGGAACACATCAGCAATACGATAAGATAGATGCCAAAATTATAAATTATGTTAAAGCCAATTAAGAACGAGGAGCAATATAATCATGCGTTAGCACGGTTTTATGAGTTGATGCAAATAGACATTATAGAAGGTTCAGTATGTTCTGATGAA
>CAXTCH010000314.1:0-4666 GCA_964241945.1 uncultured Mucilaginibacter sp. | reverse complement strand
TATATTTACTATATGCTCGCCCGACTTGTGACCGATGGATTCACCGTCGCCGCTGTCCCATCCTACCGACTTTGATTCTTCGGTCTTCAGCCATTTCTCTAAAGCTGCGGGTGTTATATTAACCAGTTCTTTAAATTCCTGATAAATTTCCTTTTCTTCTTTGGGATCAATTGCGGTAGCCATTGCAAATTTTTTTCCTATTGAACACAGTGCCGTTAAAAAGGTTTGAACCGATGCCCCATCCAAGTGAAATGGAAATGCCTGGCTTATTTCTTTTTGTGTTAATTGAAAACCAGTAACGGTAATTGATGATTATACTTGCAAAGTAAAACACCGCAGCCCTACCTGATACGAAGCGCATTATGATTAATTTTTTTCAATTTTATAATATTCCTGAGTCATTTCAAGTGAATCAGGCCGACCTGAAAAAGAAGTTTTACCAATACAGTAAGGAGTATCACCCCGATTTTTATGCCAATGCCAGCGATGAAAAGCAAAGCGAAATTTTAGAATTATCGACGATCAATAATAAAGCTTACCATACACTGTCTAACCCGGCTAAATTGCTGGAGTATATACTGCGTGAGCATGATTTGGTTAACGAAGGTGCCAAGCCCCAGCTTCCGGGCGACTTTTTAATGGAGATGATGGACATTAACGAGCGGCTGATGGAGGTGGATGATGCTGAACAATTAGCCCAAATTACCACCGAAGTATTGAATGTGGAAAATGATTTGGAAACGCAGCTTGCCCCGTTAATTGCTGATTATGAAATGCTTGATCATGCCGCTAAAGAAAGCCGCCTGAACCAGATTGCAGATATTTACTACCGGCAAAAATATTTGTTGCGTATTAGGGAGAGTTTAAATACATTTGCGTCCCGGTTCTGATAACGGAATTACGGAACAGGCCCAGATGGCGGAATCGGTAGACGCGCTGGTCTCAAACACCTGTGGCCGCAAGGCCGTGCCGGTTCGACCCCGGCTCTGGGTACTTACCTAAGGGCTTTCTTAAAGTAATATTTGAGAAAGCCCTTTTTTTACCGCTTCAGGGCGCTTTTCTCATTTCCAACCTGAAGCTGAATGAACGTCGCACTCCGACATCACTCTGACATGCCTAAACTTTCGGAAATGTACAGCTTTAGCTCCAGACTCTGGTTCAACAAACATCGTATTCAAAAAAACGGTGAAGTATCACTTTACCTGCAAGCAGTGCTCAACGGCGCTCACAAAGAATTCCCATTAAAGCTTAAATGGCCGGCCAACAAGATTGACTTGGTTAAAGGTGAGTTACTTCCGCGCAAAAAAAAGGATGTGGAAGCGGATGATTATAATCTCATCGTTCAAACAGAAAAGGCGAAGCACAATGAGATTTACCGGCTCTACCGCCTGCGTAGCGCTTACCTCGACATCAAAATACTTTCGCGTGAGCTGGGCACCTTCGATCTGAAGGAAAGCTTTATCGGCTATATGTCCAAACAGATTTTGTACCGGTATAATATTAAAGAGACCGAACATCGAACGTATCTGAATCATCGGTGCGCTCAGCACCTCATGAAGGAATTCGATTCCATCTGGTCATACGCCGAGCTGGACTTGAAATTTGTTAAGCGCTTTCGCGTTTGGTTGGTGAACAAAGGTTTTGAGCCTGGTTATGTGTGGTCGGTGATGCGCACCTTGAAGGCTTACCTGCGCCTGGCCTGCAAAGAACCGATGATCTTCGTTAACCAGGATGCAGTGGACTTTGAGAACCCAATGCCAACCTGGAGAACTACCTTTTTAGATAACGAGGAAATTCGCCGGTTAATGATCCTGCTCAGGGCCGGTGGCCTCAAGGAGATAGAAGAGCAGGTATTGAGAGCCTTTCTATTCACCTGTTTTACCTCGCTACGGATTTCCGACGTGTATCGTGTAAATCCAAAGTGGCGCATATCCGATAACACCTTACACTTTATTCCCAAAAAGAACGAAAAGAAGCGGAAGTGGATCACCATACCCATCATGCCGATGGCCAATCATTTTATTACGAATCTGGCCGGCTCGTACTTCAGCCTGCCCTCGCAGGTAGAATACAACCGTGCACTGGAGGACCTGGCTATGAAAGCAGACATTAAAAAAAAGTTGACCAGCCACGTTGGGCGCCATACGTTTGGCTATTTGTTTATGACCACCATTGGTAACGTTAAAGCGCTCCAAGAGATTTTAGGACATAGCAAATTGGAAACCACCGAACGCTACGCACACTTAGATGAAGAATATAAATTTAATGCGGTAAATCAGATACAGGCCGGCTTCCAGGACTTGATTATAAAGAAAAGAGCCGCTGATTAAGCGGCTCTGTATTACTCCTGTTCGTTATAAAATTTTAAGATACATCGGGCGACAATGAGCGCCTGTCGCTTGCTCATGAGTATAAACTCTTCCCGTTGTAATAATTCTATATCATCGGTTGCCATGTGAAATACATCTACAGGCACTTCATTGCCCTCGGCAATATCACATAGTCCTTCGATGTTCATGCGGCAATGGCTGATTGTTGCCGGTTACGGGCAAAGGCGATGAGCACCCGGCAGTTCAAATAAATTTCGTCCAAATCAGCCCGGTTGAGGCTGTTGACGTTTTGGGTTTGGGTAATGAACGTGACCAGCAGGTCAATCATCCGTAAGGGGTCACCGTCTAATTGGTAGGTGTTCAATTCACGCTGTAGTTCGGCAGCGGTGTCCGGGGTTTCATTTTTCGTTGTTAGCATTTTACAAAAAATTGTTGATACGCGCGCAGGTCACCGCTAACAACGTCGGGTTACCGAAGGGTTTACGGACTTACACCGCTATGCCTGCGCGTTTATCTGGATTCAAGAAAATCGTGGGACTTGCTCCCAACGTTGTTAGCGATACGAAGGTGGGTATTTGGGGTGAGAAATGCAAGCAGATTTATCTTGTTAAAAAATAAAATAGATAATTTTCCAATAAACTCAAGAGAATGGCTCCAACAGTAGCGGAAATAAACTTAATCCAGCTATTTCGGTATTCCCTCATAGTTATTGGTTTAAGTTCCCTTGATCGATTTGTGATTAAAATATAACTGGGTCGACTGTTTGGCTTAATAGCGCCGATAATAACATTGCATAATTTTATCATTGCATAAGTAATAGCATATAAAAAAATTAACAAGTAAACTCGATGGTAATTTAAAAGAAAAGCGCCTGTAATTGTGGAAATTAGAATTAATAGGAATGACATTGAATTTTCCTTAATACTGTCTTCCATATTATTGAGATCAGAAAAGAAATTTGGTTTAGTAATTTTTGGTTCTAAATACCGAGTTAACAAGGCTTCTATATCTGCGCCCCATGTCCTAGCTGTGTGAGCAATCCTTATTTGGATAAGACTTGAGTATCCTCCAGATAACTGTGGAAGATTTGAATAACCTATCCCACCTTCCGTTGCGAATGATACAGAAATTTCTTGTTTTTCTGCAACATTTTTGTCTCTAAACTTCACCAAGTATTGCCAAGTCATATGCAACGCCACACATGTTAAGGGTTGAACTTCATTATAACTGACAAAGTGTTGAAAGCCCGCGAGCGTAACACTACTATAATTGTCATATACAATGACGGCTTTAAAGTCTACGAGTCCAGCATCGTCTTGTTGATGAATACGTTGCTCCAAATGAGTAAATAAGTTTGATACAAATTCAAAATCGATTTCAAATGTTCCTCTGATTGTTTTATTTATTTCTTGAGGTTTGCCCAATAAGCCAACTATAAAGTCTCTCAACTGTTCCTTTTCAAACGGCAAAGCAACTTCACCTGAATAGCTTTCATCTGGATTAACCCTTATCAATGAATTGTCTTCCATTATTTTAACTTTTGAGGTGTATACATATCCAAACGCAGTTGGCCATGAACATAGTCCTTCAGCTGATGCTGTAAGGACTGAATTTCATTCCCGATTTTGCTATAAAGGCGGCTGAGCTTATTGAGGCGCATGTTGGCCACTTCAATATCCCGTCGAGATTGCAAACTGCCGAAAAGTCGGTCGAAAATTAAGGTTTGATATTCGAGCAGCAGATCGCGCTTATCAGCCTGCACCACCTGTGGGTTGAGCAGCTGTATCCAGCGTAGAAATCCGTACGGGGTAAGGGTTACACGGGGCCTTTCATCGCCAAAAAGCAACATCGACGTGAATTTTCCGGCCGAAGTTTTAAGAATGGGATCGGTTTTGATGCGGCGCAGTTGATTGTCATACTGGATGCCGAAGTAGTCGCATAGCGGTTTTACAAAGATTTCGCCATCACCATACTTTATAGTGCTGTCGAACATCTCAAGCGATTGAGCATTCATGATTATTTTCTTTAAGCATCTCAAATTTACCTACTTAGAAGTATAGATTACAACGCAAACAGGCGATGTGGAAAAATTCCTCAATTGTTAACAACCTCATAAAAAAAGCCCCTATACGTCTACAGGAGCTTAGTTTGCTTAAAGAAAATTTATAGTCTTGCACTACGTTTCAAAGATACGTAAAACTACCTGCTTCAATAATCCACAACCGGTCAAATTTTTTGAACAAATTTAGCCATTTGCCTTTGCCCGGTCGTACGCAATTTTTTGCTGATACTTCTCAAATGCCCGGTTATTGAAATCCCAGGGCTTGTTCTTAAAC